>CAJQLI010000055.1 GCA_905479125.1 uncultured Alphaproteobacteria bacterium
CGGCGGGGTGCATGTAGGCCAGGGAACGGTCGCGACGCGCAACCGCGAAGGCCGCTTCGACGACCTGGTCGGCCACGGTTTCGTCATCATCGCGCGGAACGGTGATGCCCGTGCAGCACTTGATTCCGATATGCATGCGTTCTGGGCAGAACTGGGCGGCAAAATTGTTCATTTCGGGAATCCGGATCGAGGTCTAAAAGATGTCGACAATTATTTTACCAGCCTGATGGACAGGCTTGGATGTGACGTTGTCGTAAAACGCCCCGACTATTACGCCTTCGATACATGCCGGACCGTTGCGGACCTTCCCGCCCTGCTGGCTGATTTGCGCCATCGCCTCAACGCCCCTGAAAGGCAAGCACACGCCGAATGACAACCACCGACCCCCAACAACCGACGACACCGGACACCCGCTCATACGCCGCCCTTCGCTATCCGGCATCCCGCATGTATCTCGGCGGCGCCGCGCTGGCGATGATGGCCGACAGTATCGAACACGTCATCAGCTACTGGATCATCTTCGAAAAATTCCAGTCGCCGTCACTGGCGGGATTTGCCGTCATTGCACACTGGGTGCCGTTCCTGGTCGGCTCTATCTGGGCCGGCGCACTTGCCGACCGGTTTGACCCGCGGCGTATCATTCAGGCCGGTATGGCATGTTTCATGGTGGTCTCGCTCGGCTGGGGGATCCTGTTCGCGACCGACAGCCTGGAAAAATGGCATGCGGTGATATTACTGATCCTGCATGGCTTTGCGGGTGTTCTCTGGGCCCCCGCCGGACAGGTCCTGATCCACGATGTCGTCGGCGGACGCCAGCTTCAGAGCGCCATCCGTCTGCTTGCCACCTCACGGACACTGGGCCTGCTGCTCGGTCCCGCGGTAGGCGGCGCCCTGCTGCTGATCGTCGGGCCCACAATCGGTATCTTCCTCAATGTTCTGATCTACGTTCCGCTGACCCTGTGGCTGATCAACAACCCGAAAAAAGTAAACTCTGACCGTACCCCGGCGGCTGCCGCAATGCGGAGCTTTCGTGACCTGTTCGACACCATCCGCCAGATATCGGGCATCCCGGTCGTTTTCGCGATGTCTGTTCTCGCCGGCCTTGCCGCTACCTTCGTCGGCAACGCCTTCGAGCCGCAGATGCCGGAATTTGCACGCGCGCTCGGTATTCCGGAATTTGGCCGCTATCTCGTCGAAATGTTCCCGCAATCGCTTTCAAACGGCGTGATGATCGACCCCGTTTCGGGGAAAATGACCGTCCTGTCGGACGCCACCATTCAGGCGCTGTTCTACAGTCTGCTTCTGGCCGCCAACGCGGTCGGGGCGTTGACGGCAGGTATTGTGCTTGAAGCGCGATCAATGCTGCCGGCAAAGACCCGGACATCCTTCATTCTCGGCATGCTCTGGGCAGCGGCGATCTTCGGCTTTGCGGTATCGCCATACTACGTCCTGTCGTTTGTGCTGCTCGTCTGCGCTGGATTCCTCGACCTGTCGTTCAATTCAATGACACGGACACTCGCACAACTGAACTCACCGCCCGAGATCCGGGGCCGCGCCATCGGCGTGTTCAATGTCGGCGCATTGGGCTGCCGGACCTTCAGCGGCTTTACCGTCGGTTTCGGCGGCGGGATGACCGGGATACATTTCTCGCTCGCCCTCAGTGCCGGGATCATGCTGCTCGCAATGGCCGCATTGTTCATCTGGGCAAAGCGGCGCGGTGTGCTGAAAGCGACGTAACCGCCGGAAATTTGAGGAAACACCATGGACAGAAATGCCGATCGCGATGCGGGTGCCGCTTACAGGCGCGCCCTCGGCCAGCCGGATAACGACCCCGGCCTGAGCGCGCCGGGCTACCGCGCCTATGTCGACGAGTATTTTCACAACGACATCGGTACACGCGATATCCTGGCGAAAGCCGACCGGATGATCCCGGCCCTGACGGCGCTGTGTTTCCGCGGCGCGGGCAAAGCGACAGAACGCATGGTCGGTGCCGCCCTCGATACCGGGCTGGAACCACGCGCCATCCTCGAGGTTTTCATCCAGTCCGCCCTGTATTCGGGCCTGCCCCGCACCGAAGAAGCACTGGAAATCGCCGGGCGGGTATTTGCCGCGCGCGGCATCGACCTGCCGGAAGACCCGGTGGACGAGCGCACCGTTGAACAGATGGATGCCGACGGCAATGCCGTGATGGAAAAACTGCACGGCCCGCGCCAGGCCGGCGGCTATGCGTCCCCCGACAACCCGGTGACGTTTTCGCTGTACCAGGGGGCCATCCGGCACGGCTACGGCCAGCTTTGGGTGCGGCCGGGGCTGGACCTCCGCCAGCGCATGATCTGCGCCATCGCCGGATTCACCTCGGCCAGCCTGCACGATTCCTTACGTAAATTCGCCGTCTCGGCACTCAACCAGGGCCTGACGAAAGACCAGGTAGCGGAGGCCGCCATCCAGACCGCGCCGTGGAACGGCCTGCCCATTGCGCTGACAGGGCTCACCGTCATCAGTGACGCACTTGCCGCAGCGGAGTAACGGGGACAGCATACGGGTGCTGGACGTCCAAACACCGTCATGCAAACGTATACGTTGATGACGAAAGCCAGAAAACGCCGGTTAAGACCATGAGTGACAACGATACAAACACCGTCTCGGACACCAAGCCGAAAACCAAACGGCCGCGGCTTTACAAGGTGATGCTGGAAAACGACGATTTCACGCCGCGTGAATTCGTCGTCAAAGTGCTGAAAACCGTCTTCCGCATGTCAGACGACGAGGCCTATCTGATCATGATGGCCGCCCATCAGCAGGGAAACGCCGTGGTCTCGGTCTATACCCGCGACATCGCCGAATCCAAGGCGAATGAAGCAACCGGCATGGCGAAAGAGGCCGGGCACCCGCTGATGTTCACGATCGAGCCTGAAGAGTAAACGGCTTCCACCGAGCCGCGGGCGACTAAATTCAGCGCCCTGCTTTCGCAATCACATCCAGAATATGTTCCGGCGTGAACGGCTGCTTGGTCACCTGTGCCCCGAGTGGCCGGAGCGCGTCGTTCACCGCACACCACAGGACCGCAATCGCGCCGATCGTGCCCGATTCACCGATGCCGTTGGCACCGAGCTCGGTATTGGTCAGCGGGGTTTCCACATGGGCGATTTTGATATCCGGCATTTCACCCGCCATCGGCAGCAGGTAATCGGCGAGGGACGCGTTCATCAGTTGGCCGGTCTCGTCGTACTGACTGTGTTCGTAAAGCGTATTGCCGATGCCCTGAATGATACCGCCGCGGATCTGTTCATCCACCATCAGCGGATTCACAACGCGCCCGCAATCGTCGG
>CAJQLI010000056.1 GCA_905479125.1 uncultured Alphaproteobacteria bacterium
CGATGCGCTGATCCAGCCAGAAGACATGCAGGCACCGGCGGTATGGCTTGCCTCCGACGAATCTGACGGTCATAGCGGTAAACGGTTTATTGCTGCGCTCTGGGGTCAGGGACTCGAAAAGGCCTCTGCCCCCTGTGCGTGGCCGCAACTGGGCCAACAGGCCATCCTGCCGGGATCCATCGGGCGCTAGGTAAAGCGTACAGGACTATCAATCTTTAGAAACGACCCGCACTGCCCAGACCGCAATCAGGAACGCGATAAAAAGGATGATGGCACCGGCCAGATAAGGCGCATCCCGGCCAAAACCCGTGAAAGCTGCCCCCGCCGTAATCGGGCCGAGAATCCGGCACAGGGACTGCACCGACTGGGAAGCTCCCATAGCGGCCCCCTGATGCTCGTCAGGTGCATTCCGGGATATCAGAGCCGTCAGCGACGGACTCGCCAGCCCGAACCCGACGGCGATCAGTGCACCGCCGACAAATGCCAGTGGCGGCGCATATACGAACAGAACCGACGCATAGCCGATCGACATCAGCAGTGCACCGGCAACCACCAACTTTGCCTCGCCAAGCCTCTTCGCCAAAGGACGGACCATGCCGCCCTGCACCAGCACCATGATGCCGCCAATATAGAGGAAGAAGATGCTGACCTCACGCACGCCCCAATGAAGCTGACGTTCGGTCCATAATGCGAATGTCGCTTCGAGCCCGGCCATGCAGAACGCCAGAAGCGTCAGGATGATGATCGGATACAGAACGGCCGGGGTCGCCCCCGCCACTGAAAAGGCCTTCAGCCGCGCGGGAATGCTTCGTGGGTCGTCGGATACGGTTTTCGCAGGCGGCTCACGCAGTAAAAGCAGCGCCGCAACAAACCCCAACGCGCCAACACCCGCAGCAATCATAAATGCGGTCCGGAAATCCGCTTCGCCCGTGCCAAGACCGGTAAGCGCCCAGCCAATCCCGGGACCAAGCACAAACCCCGCACCGATTGCGGCCCCCATCATGCCCATTCGACCCGCACGTTCTTCCCGCGGTGTGACATCGGCGATATAAGCTTGAGCAACGGGCAACGTGCCGCCCATCAGCCCGCCGAACGCACGGGCAGCAAAGAGCATCCAGAGCGCATCTGCCTGGCTGACCATAGCGAAAGAGATTGCCGTTCCCAGCATGCTGAAGCACAGGATCGGCCGTCGCCCCCATTTGTCGCTGATGACGCCCCAGGGAAATGATGACAAAAAGGCAAAGAACGAATATGTCGAAAACAGCAGCGTCACCTCGAACGGCGACGCCCCGTATCTTTCAGCCCAGAACGGCGTAAACGGAATGATTATCCCGAATGCCAGCATGTCGAAGAAGACGATCAGCAACAGAACGCCGATCGCACCTTTACCAGGGGGTCTTTTGATCATTTCTGCAATCTAGCCGGAGTTCCGCTGACTCACCATGTCTCTGAGTTCGAATTTCAGTACCTTGCCCATCACGTTTCTTGGAAGTGCATCGACGAAAATCACGTCACGCGGATGCTTGAACCTGGCCAATTCCCCGTCGAACAGCTCCAGAACAGCTTCCCGCGTGAGATTGCTGCGCTGACCCGGCACCACAATCGCAACCGCCGCCTCGCCCCATTGTTCGTCTGCGCGCCCGATTACCGCACACTCTGTTATTTCGTCGCACTGGTCGAGAATCATCTCCAGCTCTGCCGGGTAGATATTTTCCGACCCTGAAATGATCACGTCTTTCACCCGGTCATCGACGTAAAAGAGCCCCTGCTCGTCCACGTGCCCGATATCGCCGGTATGAAACCACCCGTCTTTGAGAACTTCTTCACTGGCCTCCGGGTCATTCCAGTAGCCGGACATGATGTTCGGTCCCCGCACAACAATTTCACCGCGTTCGTCGGGCCCGAGAATTTCCCCGGAAGGACCCTCGATGCGCGCATCGCAATGCAATGCCGCCCGCCCGGTCGAGCCTTTCGTCGTCCAGGCATCCGGAATACGCTGGTGGATGACAATGGGCGCGGTTTCCGTCGCCCCGTAAACCTGAATAATCGGCACGCCGCGATCCAGATAGGTATCAAGTAGAGACGGCGGGACTGTCGTCGACCCGGTGTTGATTGCCCGCAGGGATGAAAAATCCATATCCGGCCAGGCCGGATGCTGCATCACCGCTGCCATCAGGGCCGGCACCAGAATCATCAGCGTCGGTTTCTCGTCTCTGATGACGTCTACGGTCGCATCGGGGTCGAAGCGGCGATGCATGATCACCATCGCGCCCGCATGCAGCGCCGGCGTGGTCTGAATATTCAAACCACCGACATGGAACATCGGAAGGTTGGTGAAAATTACGTCGTTGCTGGTCATATCGTGCATCGCGATGGAATTGACCGCATTGAATGTCATCGCATTCTGGGTCAGGACGGCGCCCTTCGGGCGACCAGTCGTCCCCGACGTGTAGACGATCAGCAGCGGGTCTTCTGGCCCAACGGCGGGATCGACGGTATCCGGCGGTGCGGCGGCAACAAATTGTTCAAATTCATCGCCCACCGCTACGACACGACAATCGTCAAGCCCTGTATCGATCGTTTCCGTTCCCTCGGCGAACTCATCTTCGCAGAACAGGACCTTCGCACCGGCGTTCTTCAGGATGTAAAGATGTTCGGGCGGTGCAAGCCGC
>CAJQLI010000057.1 GCA_905479125.1 uncultured Alphaproteobacteria bacterium
CAGATCGGCGAGCCGCTTCCCGGCAGACCGTATTCCTGCCACTTGCGCGTGACCTCGTCGATAATATCGTCGGACATGCGGATCTTGCGGCCCCAGTCCCGTGTCGTTTCGGGGGGGATTTTCGCGGTCGCATCAATCCCCATCTTCGACCCCAGCCCTTCGACCGGCGACGCGAAATCGAGATAGTCGATCGGTGTGTTCTCGATCATCGTCACGTCGCGTGCCGCATCCACATTGGTTGAAATTGCCCAGATCACATCGTCCCATTTCCGCGCATCGATATCGTGATCCACGATAATGACGAACTTGGTGTACATGAACTGTTTAAGATAGGACCACACACCCATCATTACCCGCTTTGCGTGGCCGGGATAGCCTTTGCGGATGGAAACGACGGCAACCCGGTACGAACAGGCCTCCGGCGGTAGCCAGAAATCCACGATTTCGGGGAATTGCTGTACCAGGAGCGGGATAAAGACATCGTTGAGTGCGCGGCCGAGAACTGACGGCTCGTCCGGCGGCCGGCCGGTAAAGGTCGTCAGGTAGATCGGGTTTTTGCGCATCGTGATCGCGGAGACGGTAAAGACCGGGAACGGCTCGGCTGCGTTGTAATAGCCGGTATGGTCGCCATAGGGGCCTTCAAGCGCGGTAGCGCGCAGTGAAACATGGCCTTCGATCACGATTTCGGCTTCCGCCGGCACCTGTAACGGGATTGTTTTACAGTCTACCAGGGCCACCTTCTGACCACGCAGCAGGCCTGCGAACTGGTATTCGGACATGGTTTCAGGCACCGGTGCGACCGCTGCAATGATGGTGGCCGGATCGGCGCCGATCACGGCCGCGGCGGGGATGCTGTCCGCCCCTGCATTCGCCGCATCGTTTGCATGGTGCGCGCCGCCGCGATGGGCGAGCCAGCGCATAATCGTGGTGTCAGGCCCCGTGACCTGCATCCGGTAGATGCCGACATTAGGCTTGCCGTTCTTGCCGGCGGTGACCACCAGCGGCCATGTGATCAGCGGCGCTGGTTCGTTCGGCCAGCACATCTGGACCGGTAGTTTGGCAAGGTCGATATCATCACCGGTGAGCACCACCTCCTGGCAGGGGGCGCGGGAAACGGTCTTCGGCTTCATCGCCATGACCGTCTTCAGCAGGGGCAGCATCTCCACTGCTTCGCGCCAACCGCCCGGCGGTTCGGGCTGGCGCAGGAACGCGAGCTGTTCACCGAATTCGCGAAGCTGTTCGGGGGTCTTATCCATGCCCCAGGCGACGCGTTCGACCGTGCCGAACAGATTGGCCAGTACCGGCATATCGCAGGGATTGCCGTTGGCATCGATGACGTTTTCGAAAAGGACGGCGGGGCCTTCTTCGGCCAGCAGGCGGGTCTGTATTTCCGTCATCTCCAGGCGCGTGGACACAGGTGTCGAGACGCGCACCAGCCTGCCTTCGGATTCAAGGCGGTCGATATAGTCGCGGAGGTTGGCATAGGCCATGGTTCGGCGGTTCTGCCCGAAGCGGGGATATGGGTCAAGCGGGACAATCCACCGTCTGTACAGGCGATCGGGATTCGGGCTCAATACGGGCCATGAATGATCAAGTCGCCCATGCCAAAACCTATCCTTTTCCGGTCCCCGGACGCTCCTATGTGTTCCGTAACGGGACTCCACACGATCTGGAAGACCATGGCTTCGACCGTACCGGCCGCACGCCGGTTCTGGCGGCCGGGTCGAACCAGTCACATGAGCAATTGGCGCGCAAATACAGCGTGCTGCCGGGCCATGTCGAGATTCCGATCCAGCGCGGATTGCTGGACGGTTTCGATTCCGTCTATGCGGCGCATCTCGCAGGCTATGGCTCTGTGCCGTCGACATTCTGCCCGTCGCCGGGGACCCGGGTGACCACATACGTGTTGTGGCTGGACGATGTGCAGCTAAACCGAATGCACGAGACCGAGCGCAACTACACCTATGACCGGCTGGACGGCATCCGGGTCGAGATAGACGGCGCCGGGGAGATAATGGACACCGCTTTTGCCTATACCGCAGTGGTCGGCTGTCTGAGCGTGGATGGCGCACCGGTGGCATTGGCCGAAATCGAGGCAGAGGGACGCGTGCTGCGGGCCATGAGCCAGCCTGAAATGCTTGATCATGTGCGCGGGCGGCTCGACCCGGATGCACAGCTTGATGGGTTCATCCTCGCGCATATCGAGGACGAAGCGCTGCGCCGGGAACGCACCCGGGCGTTGTCTTCGGATTCGCTGCCGCTGGATTTCGAGAGAACGGTGCTGAATACGTTTTAGCTAAATCAAAGACTGTCATCCCGGCCTTGTGCCGGGACCCGGTTCTTGAATGTCGGCGGGAAACCTCGTGGACCCCGGCACAAGTCCGGGGTGACAATCGAGGTTCGATAGAAAGCTATTTCCGACATTGCCGCTTATTCCGCCGCGACGCTTTCAATCGCCGAAATGCGCGCCGCACAGAACTTGAATTCAGGTATTTTCCCATCCGGGTCGAGTGCCGGATTTGTCAGCAGGTTGGCGGCAGCTTCGACATAACAGAACGGTATGAAGATCATACCTTCCGGCACGTCGCGGTCGGCGCGGGCCTTTATCTCGATAGCGCCGCGGCGGGTTTCTACCCGTATCGGATCGCCCGGTTTTATGCCGCGGCGTCCAAGTTCGCGCGGCGAAAGATTGGCGGTTGCTTCGGGTTCGATCCGGTCGAGCACATCCGTCCGGCGTGTCATGGATCCCGTATGCCAGTGCTCCAGGACGCGGCCGGTGGTCAGGATGAGCGGGTAGTCATCGTCAGGTACTTCGTCGGGCGGCAGGACGTCGGCAGGAACGAATTTGCCGCGGCCGTTCTCGGTCGGGAAGCCTTCGCGGAAGATGATCTCGTGGCTGACACCGTCTTCGCCCACCGGGTAGGTTACCGAGCCTTCATTCACCAGGCGTTCCCACGTGATACCGTCCTTGGACGGCATACATGCCGCCAGCTCGGCGAATACCTCGTCGGGCCCGCTATAGTTCCAGTCAAGCCCGATGCGGCGGGCGATCTCCTGGATGATCCACAAATCCTGTTTTGCGTCACCCGGGAGAGGCAGGGCTTTTTGACCCAGCTGGACCTGCCGGTTCGTATTCGTGAACGTGCCGTCCTTCTCCGGGAATGCACTGGCCGGCAGGATGACGTCTGCGAGGGCGGCGGTTTCGGTCAGGAAAAGATCCTGCACAACCAGGTGGTCGAGCGATGCGAGCGCCTTGCGGGCATGCCCCGCATCCGGGTCGGACATGGCCGGGTTTTCGCCCATGATATACATCGCGCGGATATCACCGGCATGGATCGCGCCCATGATTTCAACAACCGTCAGCCCGGGGTCGGGATTAAGCTCGGTTTTCCAGAATTTCTCGAATTTTGCGTGGATGTCTTCGGCATCGACCGCAAGGTAGTCCGGATAAAACATCGGGATCAGGCCGACATCGGATGCGCCCTGTACGTTGTTCTGGCCGCGCAGCGGATGCAGGCCCGTGCCGGTGCGACCGACATGGCCGGTCATCAGGGCGAGAGAGATAAGACAGCGGGCGTTGTCGGTACCGTGCACGTGCTGCGAAATGCCCATGCCCCAGAAAATGATGCTCTTCTGCGCTGTCGCGTATTTGCGGGCGACGATACGGATCGTTTCCGCATCGATACCGCAGATAGCGGCCATTTTTTCCGGTGGAAACTCTTTGACGTGTTTTTTGAGCTCGTCGAAGCCCTCGGTATAACCTTCGATGTAGTTTTCGTTCGTGAGGCCTTCTTCGACAATGACATGCATCAGGGCGTTGAGAAGGGCCACGTCGCTGCCACCCTTGAACTGCAACATGTGCGTGGCGTGTCGTGACAGTGCCTGGCCGCGCGGGTCCATGACGATCAACGTTGCCCCGTTTTTCACGGCGTTCTTGAAGAATGTCGCGGCCACAGGGTGATTTACGGTCGGATTGGCACCAATGACGATAATGACGTCGGAATTTTCACAATCGTAGAACGGTGCCGAAACGGCGCCGGAATTGACGGTTTCCATTAACGCGGCGACTGATGATGCGTGACACAGGCGCGTACAGTGATCGACATTGTTTGTGTGAAAACCGGTGCGGACCAGTTTCTGGAACAGATAGGCTTCCTCGTTCGATCCCTTTGCGGAACCGAACCCGGCAAGGGCGTTGCCGCCACGTTCGTCGATAACTTTTTTCAGGCCGGATGCCGCGAGGTCGAGTGCCTCGTCCCATGTCGCTTCACGGAAATATTCCAGCGGGTTTGCAGGGTCGAGCTGAATGGCCGGGTCTTTTGCAACGCCTTCTTTCCGGATCAGCGGTTTGGTCAGCCGGTGCGGGTGATGAATGTAGTCAAACCCGAACCTGCCTTTGACGCAGAGCCTGTTGTGGTTCGACGGCCCGTCGCGACCTTCGACGAAAAGCAGCTTGTCGTCCTTGATGTTGTAGGTCAGCTGGCAGCCGACACCGCAATACGGGCACAGCGAATCCACGCGGCGATCCGGTTGCACTCGGCCTTCAGGGGCAATGACGGTCGCCGGCAGTAGTGCGCCGGTCGGGCAGGCTTGTACGCATTCGCCGCAGGCAACACAGGTGCTGTTGCCCATCGGGTCGTCGAAATCGAAGACGATTTTTGAATCTGCGCCACGATTGGCCATGCCGATCACATCGTTGACCTGAACGTCGCGGCAGGCGCGGACGCAAAGCGTGCAATTGATACAGGCATCGAGGTTTACAGCCATCGCGGGGTGCGAAATGTCGGGCCCTGGTGTCAGGCGTGCGGGGAAACGACTGTCTTCAACACCAAGCCGGTCGGCCCATTGCCAGAATTTTGAGCCTCCATCATGGGCCTGGTCGCGGGGCGGTTGATCGGCGACGAGTAACTCAAACACCATCCTGCGTGAGGATTCTGCACGTTCCGTGGCGGTGTTGACGACCATGCCTTCGGTCGGCTGACGAATGCAGGAGGCGGCAAGGGTCCGTTCACCCTCGACCTCCACCATGCAGGCCCGGCAATTGCCGTCCGCGGCGTAACCGGGCTCCGGGGCGTAGCAAAGGTGAGGAATATCCGTGCCTTCCCGCTGCGCAACCTGCCAGATCGATTCACCAGGCTGCGCGGTGACGTCGTGCCCGTCCAGCGTGAAGGTGACTTCGGTATTGCTTCCGTCCAGCGGCATATCTGATGCTTTCCTACTTTACGTCCTGGGGGAAGTGCCGGAAGACGGATAGTAAACCGTTCGGTGCAGCTTGTCCGAGGCCGCAGATCGATGCATCCGTCATCGTTCGGCTGAGTTCTTCGAGTAGTCCCTGGTCCCAGTTATCCTGCGACATCAGCTTTGCGGCCTTTTCGCACCCCGCGCGGCACGGAGTGCACTGGCCACAGGACTCGTCTTCGAAAAATTTCATCAGGTTAAGGGCCGCGTCGGCAGTACTGTCCTGATCCGACAGGACGACGACGGCAGCGGATCCGATCAGGCAGCCATGTTCCTCCAGCGTCCCGAAATCAAGCGGGAGGTTATCCTTTGATGCCGGCAGGATTCCGCCGGATGCGCCGCCCGGCAGGTAGCCTTTCAAGGTATGTCCCTCGGCCATGCCGCCGCAGTATTCCTCAATCAGTTCGCGCAGGGTGATCCCGGCTTCGGCGATTTTTACACCGGGTTCGCGGACGCGGCCGGAGACAGAAAACGTACGAATACCCTTGCTGCCGTTCCGTCCATGTCCGGCGAACCAGTCTGCGCCTTTCTCCAGCACGTCGCGCACCCAGAACAGTGTCTCGACGTTGTTTATCAGCGTCGGGCGGCCGAAAAGGCCGACTTCGGCGGCGAAGGGGGGGCGGTGGCGTGGCAGGCCGCGCTTACCCTCGATACTTTCAATCATCGCGGATTCTTCGCCGCATATATATGCACCAGCACCACGCCGCAGATGCAGCGTGCCTGGTTTGAGCAGATCGGTCTTTTCGAGCTTTGCAATCGCGTCCAGCAATATCCGGCGCGCCGCTGGGTATTCGTCGCGCAGGTATATAAAACATTCTTCGGCTTCCACCGCCCACATACCGATCAGCACGCCTTCAAGAAAACGGTGGGGATCTGTTTCCAGGAAGTATCGATCCTTGAATGTGCCTGGCTCGCCTTCATCGGCATTGACTGCCATCAGGCGCGGGCCGGGGAATCCGGAAACGATCCTCCATTTGCGCCCTGTCGGAAAGCCAGCACCGCCCAGCCCGCGGAGCTCGGATTGTTCCATCCGTGTGACAACAGTTTCACGGGAGAGGTGCCCGGACAGGCATTCCTGCAGCGTCCTGTATCCGCCTTCAAGCAGGTAAGTGTCGTAATCGATATGTCCTGGAATTGCCGGAGCCGTTGCGTTGGCGGATACCGCCTTCTCGATGCGCTCGGACGTGGCAGCAAAGACTTGGTTCTGGCCGACGGCGGCTACCGGTGCGTGGTCGCAGGCGCCCATACAGGGGGCGGCGATCACGCGCACAGTATCGCTGTAGCGGGTTCTGAGTTGTTCGATCAGGTCCTGCGCGCCGGCAAGTTCGCAGGCAATGGAGTCGCAGGTCCGGATGGTGATTTGCGGCGGCGGCGGGGCGTCGTCCTCCAGCACGTCGAAATGATGATAGAAGGTTGCGGTTTCATACACTTCCGCCATGGCGAGGCGGAATTCATCGGCAAGCGCGACAAGATGGGCGGGTGCCAGGCAACGGTATTCGTCCTGGATCAGGTGAAGGGCTTCGATCAGCAGATCGCGTCGACGGGGCATCTCGCCAAGCAGAGCGGCGACTTCTGCTGCGGCGTCCGGGTCAACCTGACGGCCCTTGGGCATAGCACCGCCCTTGCCGCCTTTTCCCGGGCCGCGAAATTTAAGAATGTCGGAGTTGCCATCAGCCATCAAGTTCATCTTTCCGAACGGTAACAAGATCGACGACGTCGCCGTTGATCAGGTGTTTCCCGGCATTTTCGAAATTCACGGTTATCCGTGCGCCATCGACCGATTGCACCTGGCCAATACCCCAGTCCGCCTGCGATGGATGCCGCCCCAGTGTGCCGGGTGTGAGATTGTGAAACAACTGCCGAACTTTCCGTTTACCGAGATCAATTTACAGGAAATTACGATTTCGTTAATACCGTGTCGGTTTGTTTGGCAATTCATTTGTCTGCGTTGGCCGCAATCGGGTGGCTGAAAAAGATTATCCATGTCTTATATGACCGATATTCGGGTACTGGATTTGCTGTGTTCACGCATCTGCCACGACTTTATCAGCCCGGTGACGGCCATCAACAACGGCATGGAGCTGCTCGATGATGACCCGGGCGATATGCTGGACGATATCCGCGATCTTCTCATGAACAGTGCTTCGGGAGGTGCAGGGAAGCTGCAATATTCCCGGTTGGCTTACGGTCTGGGGGAGACCCCGACGGTGAAATCGGGATTGGTTCAGCCGCTGACCTGACGGTTCGCCTCGAAAAACACGAAAAATCATCAATTACCTGGCCCGCCGATCGTGAACGTATGTTGCCACGTCTGGTGATGACGGCACGATCACCGGGCTCTTTACCGACCTTGTCGAAGGCGATGATCATGACGAGCCCAATGCAGATTCTGTTCGGTCAATCATCGACGGCCATATCGTGCTTGAACGCGGTATTGCCGAAAGAGGCCGTTATCCCGCGATAAATGTACTGCGGAGTATGTCCCGGACCATGCCGGCCTGCAATGACCGTCGTGAACGAGATTTGATCCTGCGTGCCAGAACTCTGATGTCCGCCTATGACGATATGGAAGAAATGATCCGCCTGGGAGCCTATCGGCCGGGCAGCGATCCGAGAACCGGCCAGGTGATCAAATTTCACGAACCGTTGGAAGCGTTTCTATATCAAGACAAGGAAGACGGAACGGATATCGCGAGCGGCTGCGCAATGCTTGAACAAATTCTCGGTGAAGGTGCTCAATGAAGGGACTTCCCGGGTTAATCCAGCTGAACCAGTGGAAATTCTGAGAGACCGTCTTTCTGAACAGGTTGACCAGCTTCAGGCCAATATCGGACGCGAAGGCCAAAATTCGGTCGAAAGCTTTGAATCCAGTCAGGCTTATAGCGCCTTTCTGACGGGAGCGATGGCGCAACGCGAAAAGCTCCGTGGCAGCATCGCCGACCTGGGTCTTGAGATTTCAGCCGCCAAGGATGACCTAGCCGACGCTTACCGCGAGCTAAAATCCTACGAGATCGCCCAGGCCGCCCGGGACGCCCGCGAAAAGCATAAACAGGAACTCCGCGAACGCGAGAAGATGGACGAAATCGGCATGGGTATGCACCGGCGCAAATCCGGCGCGGCGTGAATGGCGTCCCCGGGACCTACTTCGTAATGATCTCCGGCCCCATCAGCATGGTCGGCAGCCAGGTAGAAATAATCGGCACGTAGGTCACCAGGATCAGGAAGATGAACATGATGCCGACCCAGGGCAGGGCGGCTTTGACGACGTTCATGACGGACATCCCGGCGACCCCTGCGGTGACGAACAGGTTCAGCCCGACCGGCGGCGTGATCATGCCGATCTCCATGTTGACGACCATGATGATGCCGAGATGGATCGGGTCGATGCCGAGCTTGATGGCGATCGGGAAGACCAGCGGTGCGACAATGATCAGCAGGCCTGACGGTTCCATGAATTGACCGCCGATCAGCAGCAGAACATTCACGACAATCAGGAACATCACCGGGCCCATACCGGCGGCGAGCATGCCTTCGGCGATGGATTGGGGGATCCCTTCTTCGGTCAGCACGTGCTTCAGGATCAGCGCATTGGCGATGATGAACATCAGCATGATGGTCAGTTTACCGGCCTCGAACAGCGTCCGTTTCGTGTCGGGATGCCAGAGAGCCGAAACGGTTCGCCAGGCGAGCATGAGACCGCCCCGGCCTTTCTCGGCAAACGGTCCCATATCGCGATAGACGAAGTTCGAAATGAGGAACGCGTATATCGCGGCCACTGCGGCGGCTTCGG
>CAJQLI010000058.1 GCA_905479125.1 uncultured Alphaproteobacteria bacterium
TATCGGCCGTCCAGCCGGCGCCACCCAGGTAAACCACAAGACCGTCATCCAGTCGGTTCGCCGTCAAAATTTTATACGTCATGGTTTTTCCTAGCCTGCTGCTACGAGAGCGGGGGATTGCGACAGGTCTTCAGATTGTCGGGCGAATGCCGCGACCTCTCCGATGATGGTCAACGCCGGACCGGCGATGTCATTGCGGAGGACGGTATCGGCGATACTGTCCAATGCGCCCACAATGACGCGCTGGTCCGGCGTTGTTCCTTTTTCGATCACGGCGACCGGCACGTCTGCGGCAAGGCCGTGATCGAGAAGCTGTCTGGTGATCCGGGGCAGGGCTGCAAGGCCCATATAGACGACGATGGTTTGACCTCCACGCGCGAGCGTCGGCCAGTCCGCATGGGGCTCGCCGTTTTTTCCATGCCCCGTGATAAACGTGACATTCTGCGCGGTGCCGCGATGGGTCAGCGGAATGCCTGTTGCGGCACCGATACCGGCGGCAGCCGTAATGCCGGGGACGATATGGCACGGGATACCGGCGGCTTCCACGGCCAGCATTTCTTCGCCGCCGCGGCCGAAAACGAATGGATCTCCACCCTTCAGCCTCACGACCTGTTTGCCCTGTCGTCCGAGGCGGATGAGCAGGGCGTTGATATCATCCTGTGACATCGAATGGGCTCCGGCAGCTTTGCCGACATAGATCCTGTCTGCATCGCGGCGGGCAAGATCGAGTATCTCGGGGGATACCAGGCGGTCGTGAACGATTATATCGGCGCTTTGAAGTAACCGGTGGGCGCGGAGGGTCAGAAGTTCGGGGTCTCCGGGCCCGGCGCCGACAAGGTGGATCGCGCCGGGGATCGATCGGCTGCGATCGAGTGTCTCACGCAGTACGCTATCGGCATCGTCGTTGCGGCCGTCGAGCGCTAATTGTACAGCCGGTCCGTCGAAAACGCTCTCCCAGAAGGCCTTGCGGGCGTCCACGGACGCAAGATGGGACTTGGCCGCCGGACGCCAACGGTCGGCAAGCTCGGCAAGCCGCCCAAGGGCAACCGGCAGAAACCCCTCGATCCGACGGCGGACCCAGCGCGCCAGAACGGGTGATGCGCCACCGGTCGAGATTGCGATAAGCACGGGCGCACGATCGACGATGGCGGGGACCTGGAAGGTGCACAATGCCGGGTCATCGACAACATTGACCGGGATGCCGCGTCGTTGTGCTTCCCAGGACACATGCGCATTCAGGACCCGGTCGCTGGTTGCGGCGATTACGAGGGCGCTGCCATCGAGTTGATCGGGGGAAAAATTATCGGAGAGATGCCGGATACGACCGGCGGCCACGTCACGCGACAGGGAAGGGACGAGCTTGGGTGAAGTCACGTGAACGCGGCCACCGGCGCGCTCCAGCAGGGCTATTTTTCGCGCCGCGACGTCACCGCCACCGATGACGAGGCAGGGACGACCTGCGATGTCGAGAAAGGCTGGGAGGTGACGCACTGGCTGGCCCTGATTGTTTTCGGCGGCGCCCGATATTGGAACGTCGTTTCGATGTAAGGGAGATAAGCTTCAAAAAGTAGAAAATCAATCCTAAAATAAGAAATAAATAGGATATAATACTGCAATCTAGGTTAAACACCTTGTCATAATTCGAGAAAATTGCTTGTTAGGTCGAAAAATGAGCAAAATTTTCTATTCTTGCGCTGGTGCCTGATGCGGCGTTCTCTGGTATCGTGTTTTGCGGTTGCCCGCCGGCGATACGCTGTTGCGGGAACGATTATTTGTCGTCACTCTCTGCGCTCAGGAATGATGCAGACGTGATGAAACTAATCAGATTTTTGATGCCCCTGGCGGTTCTGGCGCTGTGGCCAACAGGCCAGGCGCTGGCTCAATGCACCGTTGCGAGTATTCAGTTCGAAAACGATATCGGCCTCGGCGGCACCGACCGCCACTACACCCATGGGTCGCGGGTTTCCTGCATGTCGGAAAACCAGACCGGCGATTCTGCGGCGCGTGAAATCGCCGACGCATTATCGTTCAGGCTGGGGGGCTACGAGCTGCTGTCGTCGGATCGTGATGTTCGCTATTCAGTGGCGCTCGGTCAGACGATGTTCACGCCGGAAGATCTCACACGCGCGGACCTGATCACCGAAGACCGGGCCTATGCCGGGTGGTTATTCGGGTCGTTCGGCCTGGTGCTCGGACCGCGCGAAGCCCAGAAAACCGGGTCGACAGCGTTCGACCGGATGGAATCTATCCAGCTCACACTCGGCGTTGTAGGCCCCGCTTCGGTGGCTGATCACACGCAAAAATTCGTCCATAGTCTGATCGATGCCCAAAAGCCCCGCGGCTGGCGCAACCAGCTTCGGAACGAGCCGGGTTTCATTGTCGAATACGAACAGAAATGGCGGACGAATTCCTGGAACCTGCTGCCCGGCAGCGATCTTCTGCAGGTCGATCTGATGCCGTCGGCAAGTGTTGCGCTGGGCAATGTTCATACCTATGGCAGCGTGGCCGGGACCTTCCGTATCGGGAACAGGCTGGCGAACGATTTCGGGCCGCCGCGGATACGACCATCGGTCGCGGGGTCCGAATATTACGAACCGGATCCCGATGAACGCCTCGGCGCGTATCTGTTCTTCAGTGTTGGCGCGCGCGCTGTCGCCCGGAACATATTCCTCGACGGAAACACGTTCACGTCGAGCCATAGTGTCGAAAAGAAAAACGTCGTCGGCGATCTTCAGGTAGGGGCGGTGTTTTCTCTGTGGGGAACGGCGCGGCTGTCGCTAACCCACATCATCCGGACACGCGAATTCGATGAACAGGATGCTCTCAATCAGTTCACCGCGTTCAGCCTGTCCTTTCATTTCTAACGATTAACCGGGAACGAATATCATGTCTTCACTTCTCAAAATGGGCTCGCCGGTGGGCGAGCTGCTCAAACAGCGCGGCCAGACGGTTGCTGTATCGGAATCCGCAGCCGGCGGGATTGTTTCGGCAGCGTTGCTCTCGGTACCGGGGGCATCGGGCTATTACCTTGGCGGGGCATCGGTCTACACGCAGACGGCCCGGCGCGGCTTGTTGCGTTTCAGCGATGCCGAGGCGCAGCAGCGCGGTTCGACCGAAGAATATGCAACCCTGGTTGCAGCGACTATGCGCGATCTGCTTGGCGCGGACTGGACGATCGGCGAATCCGGCGCTGCAGGCCCGTCGGGCAACCGGTACGGGGATCCCGCAGGGCATGTGGCGCTGGCAGTGGTCGGCCCGGTGACGGCAACCCGGATCGTGCAGACCGGCAGTGACGGGCGTGAAGAAAATATGTGGGCATTCGCGCAGGCGGCGCTCGATCTTTTATACGAAACGGTGAAGGCGAACTGAGATGCTGACAGTATACGGAATCAAGAACTGCGACACCTGCCGCAAGGCCCTGAAATGGCTCAGCGCCGAAGGGATAGAGCACACCTTTCACGATTTTCGCGTCGATGGCCTCGACCCCGCGAACGTGGCCCGCTGGGCGGACGCCGCCGGCTGGGAAAAGCTGCTCAACCGGCGCGGCACGACCTGGCGCAACCTGCCGGAATCGGACAAGGGCGGGTTGGATGCCGCCAGCGCGCAGGTCCTGATGGCAGGCAACCCGACGCTGATCAAACGGCCGGTCTTCGATGACGGCAGTCAGATACTGGTCGGGTTTACCGCGGCGGAACAGGAAGCCTTGAAGGCCTAGGAAACGATCCCCAAAGTCGTCGTCACGTCTATCACGGCAACGTTCCCTTTTTCGACCTCGGCGACCGCCTCGCGTAATGCGGCGGCGAAGTCGTCGGGCGTGCCAACGGGGCCTTTGGCCCAGGCACCGAAGCCGCGTGCGACGTCGGCAAAATTGATGATCGGATCGCGCATCGCCTGACCGATCCAGGCGTTTTCCTTCGGCCTGTTACGATTATGGGCGACCTCGACCTGGTGGACCTCGTCATTGCCCCAGGTAGAGTTGTTGTTGACGATATGGAGCATTGGCGCGCGGTAATGGACCGCGGACCAGATTGTCGCCGGGGCCATCAGATAGTCACCGTCGCCGCCGATGGAAACGCAGAACTTGCCCTTGTTTTTAAGCGCGATCGCCGCACCCACGGCGGCAGACGTGTTGTAGCCGACCCCGCCACCGCCATCGGAGCCGAGATAGGCGCCCGCACCGGGAAAATTCCAGACGGCTTCGTTGAAGCTCCGGTGGTTTGCAGCGCTCAAGATCCAGTCTTTGTCTTTCACCGCCTGATAGACCTCGTGAATCATTCTCTCGATCTTGAGCGGAGATGAATCCCAGCCTTCTTGCGCTTTTGCTGTCTGCGCCGCCCGCAGCTTGTCGTGGCGCTCAGACAGCATCTTCTTGCGCGCTGAAACCCGGGCGTGGCTGCTGTCATCGCGTTCCAGCGTCTTGCGGACGGCGGCGGTCAGCTGTTCGATACCGTATTGCGGCTCACACACGATCTGGAGGTCGACCGGCGGCGTCGGGCCGCCAAAGGCGGTCCATGAATTGTTGTCGATACCGTTCAGCGACATATCGATCACTTTGGGTGCTGGCTTTCCGCGGGCTTCGAGAATGTCCGAGCGCCGACGAATGGCATAGGTGCCCATCGTGTTGTTGATGTCGATGACATCGAGGCAGACGATCACATCGGCGTCGAGCAGGGCATCCTTGTCACCGGAAATGTTCTGCGGATGGTCGCTCGGCCAGCAATAGATGGCCCGGTCGTTCAGCCCGCCTGCACCGGTGAGTTCAAGCAGTTCGATGAGCGGGTGCCGCACGGATTCGTACATGCCGAACCGGCCACCGACGAGAACCGGAAATTCGGCATTGACGATCATTTCCGCAGCCTGCTGAAGGGCATCCTCGTTCGCGCCCATGGCCGGTGGCGCCTGGTAGCGTGGCAGGGAGGGATCGAGCGTTTCGAGCGTGTCGTCGACCGGTTGTTCCTGAACATGGGTGTCGATCGAGATATATACCGGGCCCTGGGGAGCGGTCGCCGCGATTTGTTTGCCGCGCAGCATTGCCTTGAGCGTTGCATTGCCGGTCGGCGGCTCGTCGGTCCATTTGACCCAGTCCTTGATGATATCCGCCTGGGTACTGGCCGAGTGATTCCATTCGATAAACCGGCGCTGGTCAGGGTCGAGCGGCCCGGCGCCGCCGAGGAAAACCACGGGCACACGGTCGCAATAGGCATTGTAGAGACCCATGGAGCCGTTCATCAGGCCGACGAGGTCATGAAGGATGCAGAGCGATGGCTTGCCGGTCGCTTTTGCATAGCCATGCGCCATTGAAGCCGCCGACAGTTCGCTGGTCGCCAGGATGATCTGCGGATTGTAATTCCGGTTGTGGTTCACCAGGGAATCGTGAAGGCCACGATAGCTCGCACCGGGAAGCAGGAAGACATGGCCGAAATCCATCTTGGCGAGCAATTCCGCCATTACGTCAGAGACGTATTCGGCTTCCGGCTGATTGGCCGGCAGGTTAACCGGGCTCTCGTGGTGCGAAAAATCTTTCGGAGTATCGTTCATGGTTTTGATGTGTCCTGTCCCTGATATAGATTGCGGTCATCCAATACGACCACTGGCATTTTGACCAGAGGTTTTCGGGAGATCAGAACAGGTATGCACTAATGGCATATGTCTGAATTTTTCGGCAGAAACAGGGGAGAAAATAACATGTCTTTATCGCTCGAAGG
>CAJQLI010000059.1 GCA_905479125.1 uncultured Alphaproteobacteria bacterium
TCCCGTTCAGGACCGATATGAATGCAGCGATTTCCGACCCGGGCATAGAACGGATCAGATCGTTCCTTCAAATCGAGGAACGTCGCTTCCCCGGAAGACAGGATATGGCGGCAGAAAGCCTCGGGCATCCCCATGGCGATCATCGATTCGGCGACGGCTGAACTGCGCCGCGGTGCGTTCGTCAGCATAACGAAGGGTTTCCCCGCCGCCGTCAGCTGTTCCAGCGTATCGACCGCGCCCGGATACAGCTTCACCCCGTCATGCAGTACGCCCCAGACATCCAGAATGAACGCATCGTAGCGCCCGGCAATCGCGGCCATCCCGTCAAAATGGGGGGGCGCGGCAATTTCAGAAGGCATTTCAGTCATAACCGCGATCTACACGGTTTATATTACAGGGTAAAGACAGCGATTGGAGAACCGATATCCGTCCGTCGATGATCATGTCGGTACCGACGACGGCTGAATTCGCCAATACCCCCTCAAAATCGTTCACGAAAATTAACCAGAAAGCTGTCTCACGCGTCGGGAAATTTTACACCTTTCCGACACCTGGCCAGACAGAAATATCTAACCAATTGTTAATACTTGGATTTTTGGATTGGCACATTAATTGCATTATATCCTGTGCTCACGCTTCTGTGAGTATGCCGTGACGAACGAGATGACGTTTTTCGATCCACAGGATTGTTGTTCAGGAGCTTAGTAATGCGTAATGCGTTGAAACCTTTCATTTTCGCCACCACCCTCGGGCTTGGCGTCGCCATGTCGGCCGCCTCGGCGTCCGCAATCACCGTGGACGGCAATTTGTCTGACTGGGGCATAACCGTCGCCGATAACAATAATTCCAACTTCTCGTCGCCCAGCACGACGATCGGCCTGGAAGCGAGCTTTACTGAAGATCAGAACGATTTCGCCGGAGATAACGGCTATGTCGGCCCGAATTACGGCGGCCAGAACTACGATGCGGAATTCATGGGCGTCGCCGTGCAAGGCAACATCATGTATATCGCCATCGTCAGCGGCCAGCGGCCGAATAACGGGCTTTCGAAATATTCGCCGGGCGACATCTACATGACAACGCCGGTCGGTATTGTCGGTATCGAAGTCGGCGGCGGTATCGGTGGCGGCGCCGGTGGCATGATCACCGAAGGCGATGCCGGATCGACCTATAACCTGAGCAGCAACGGCTACACCCAGAGCTACGGCACAACCGATGCGGCCCAGACGGCGGGCTCGGTCTGGGCAAATGCCGACTGGATCCAGGATCCGATTGCTCCCGGGTCGCCAGTCCAGATGGAGATCAACGGCGCGAGCACCAAGGTCGCGGATGCGGATTACGCCTATACCCGCGACACGGACACCAACCAGCACTCGGTGATCGAACTTGCCCTCGACCTCACCAACCTGCCGGATGAAGACGGCAGCGGCTCCATCGGTATCCACTGGAGCCCGAGCTGCGGCAATGACATCGTCCACGCGCTTATAAATGTCAGCGCGCCGATCACCACGACCGAAGTTCCGGAGCCCGGCAGCGCGCTGGTCTGGCTGGTCGGCGTCGGCATGATCGGTGCAATGCGGGTTCGTCGGCGGAAACGCAGCTAACGACCTCAAAGTTACCGCAAAAGGCGGCTCACCCGGTCAGGGTGAGCCGCCTTTTTCTATTCCAGCGGACAGAACCGTACCCGGCCGAATTCCCGGCTGGTTCCCCGACCGGATGCGCACACCAATCCGGCATTCGCGGAGATGGACTTGGCAGGGGACAGATCATAGACTCCCGTCCGTATTCTCTGCCCCTTTCCCTTGGCGCTTCAACGGCACCTCCACCCAACCAAACAGCTTTCATGCACCCTTATTATATACGGCCCCTTGCCGCCACGCGGCCCTGCTGACGCTATGGATATAGCGGATGGACAGTTTCTCGGCATGGTCGGCATTAATGCCTGGGTATTTGCCGGCCTTTCGCTGGCGGCGGCAACGACGGCGTTTATCGCGGCTATCGTCGGTACGGCAGGCGGGTTGCTGCTGATTGCCGTCATGGCCTTCGTGTTTCCGCCGGCGCTGCTCATACCGATCCATACCGTCGTGCAGCTTGGCGCGGCCGGCAGCATGGCGATATCGCGCTGGCGATACCTGATGCGCGAGACGGTCCTGCCCTTCACCATCGGCACCGTTATCGGCGCCGCCATCGGTGGTCAGATATTTGTCAGCCTGCCGGAAAACCTGCTGCTGCTGGCCCTCGGCGTCAGCATACTCGCTCTCGCCTGGGTGCCGAAGATCGCCCGGTTCGGACCGGAGCGCGGACGGTTCGCGTTTATGGGTTTCGTCGTCACGTTTCTCGGTATCTTCATCAGCGCCACCGGTACCCTGCTCGCAAGCTTTACTGTCGCCATCGCCCCGGACCGGCGCAACCATATCGCCACGCTCGGCGCCCTGATGAGCATCGTTCATATCGCAAAACTTGCGGCGTTCATTCTGCTGGGCGTGAGCTTCGGTAATTACGTGCCCCTGATCGCCGCTATGATCGTTACATCCTTTATCGGCACATGGATCGGCAAGTATGCACTCGACATTGTCCCAGAACGATTGTTTCGCATTGCCATTCAGACAATGCTGACCCTTATGGCGCTCCGGCTTATCTGGGTTGCCCTCGAAGGGTTCTAGGGGCGGGTTTCAGGCACCGGTTTGCGTGGGTGATATTTCGTCATGATCCGAGAAAACTGGCGTATCATGTCCCCTCGGCGGGCGCGCGAGACTTACTACGGGAAAAAACGAATGGACGAGACCACAAAAGACAACGGGATGAATGCCCTGTCGATCCGCGACCTGATCGAGTTCGATACAGACCGGCGGATCAAGAAAAAAATCCTGTATACCGAGCGCGTCGTAAGCGACCTGCTGTGTTACGAGCCCGGTCAAGGCACCGTCATTCATCATCATAACACCGACGATGAAGCCTTCTACGTTATCGAAGGCCGCGGCACGGTGTCAGTTGATGAAGAAGTCTATGAAGTCGGGCCGACCAGTCTCGTATTCGCCCCGATGGGCAAGGAGCACGGGATCGAGGCGGCATCGGACAGTCGTCTCGTGATCATCTATTTCAGATCGCCGGGCCGCAAAACATCCCGTCCCGGCTTGCAGCCCAATCTCGACGGCTAAGACGCAAGATCCACGACCTGCCTGTGCGATACCCGGCACAGCAAGCCCACATAGATAAGAGAGTGACGGTGCTTAATGCGCCTGTGGCCGCCGCATGATGCGCGCGCGGTCAACGGTCATAACCGACACCTCGATCATGCGCTGATCGCGCAGGAGCGCCAGGTCGACCGGCACACCGGCTTCGCCCGATCCCCATAACTTGCGGTACAGGCTGGGCAGGTCCTTGACCTCTTCGCCGTTGACGGCGAGCACAACGTCTCCCGGTTCCACACCGGCTTCAACCGCGGGACCGCGTTCCGATACCGACGTGATCAACAGGTGCCCCATGGTTTCTACCGTGTAGATCCCGAGCCACGGACGCGGCGGATGATCGGTGCGGCCTTTTTCGATGAGCTGCTCGAATATGGGTTTTAACAGGTCGACCGGCACAAACATGTTGCCGGGCTGCTTGTCGGCGTTTTCTTCTTCCGCATCCTGCACGAAGAGCGAGCCGATACCGACCAGCTTGCCGTCATGATCCAGCAATGCAGCGCCCGACCAGATCGGATGGGGCGGCTCGGTGAAAATCGCGCCCGAAATCAGGTATTCCCAATATCCGGCGAATTCGCGGACCGAGGAAATCTTCGCGGCGATGGCCTGCGCCTTGCCGCCATGTGCACCGACGGTCAGCGTATCGCCTTCGCGCACGGTTGATGAATGTCCGAGTTCCAGCGGGGTCACGCCGAGATCTGCCGTCGTGCGGATCAGGCCAAGGCCGGTTTCATAGTCATAGGCGATCGTATGTGCTTCGGCGACACCGCCGATTTTAGTGCCGACAGTGATCAGATCGCATTCGTTAATAAGATAGCCGATGGTCAGCAGCAGCCCGTCTTCAGAGATCAGGACCGCATTGCCTTCACGCTCCGTGCCAAGATAAGACGCCGAAAACGCATCCTCCGGCGCACGTGCCTGCAACGGCACAACCGCGGACAACGCCCGGTTGAGGTTGTAATTCAGTTTTCCCTGTTCGGGCCGCGGCGCGTCGGCCAGCGCCGGGTGAAACAGGGGTGAAATGCCGGCCGGTTTATGGCCGTTCGCGCGATCTACACCGGTCATGACAAGCGGGTACTCCTGAAGCTGACCGACAGCTTAAAGGATTTTCGCGCAGTGGGGAAATCGGGGGCGCAACCGCAGAATTCCGGGTCTGAGCTATTTTCGCTCGTCAACGAAGCGCGGTGCCTTGATGGACGATTCGAACAGCCGCGCCAGGGTGCCGATCTCCAGCACATCGATACGGGCGGACATCTCGAAGATCATCTTGATCCTTTCCGCCATCTCCGCGGCAATGGCATCGGCGTCTTCGCCACGCCGGACTTCGATACGGACATTGAGTGTTTCAAGGTCATCATCATCCGTCACAAGTACCGCCTGGAAATCGTTGACCGGCGGCATCGAAAAAACGAAATCCTCGAATTCAGCATGATTGATATTGACGCCGCGAATCTTGAAAAATCCTGTCGTCCGGTTGGCGTGGCGGATCATCGGAAACAAATAGGCGAACTGCCCGCCGCTGGTCCCGTGTTCGACAAAGGTCACGATATCGCCCGCGTTCCATCGCAGGAAAGGCGTTGCGTGATTGGTCCATAGCGGCGTCTGGCACAGGTGCCCCTCCGCACCCGGCGCCAGCATCTCGCCGGTCTCGGGGTCTACGACTTCAAGAAAGAACATATCGGACCAGATATGCATCCCGTCATGGGCTATGCCCTCGGCGCCCATCAGCCCGGCTTCGCTCATCCCGAAAACGTTGAACACTTCAGCGCCCCACGTGCGGGCGAGTTTTTCCCGCTTGGCATCCGACAGCGGCTCGGCCGAACAGATAATTTTTTTAACGCTGGACTGCGCGAGGTCGACCCCCTGCTCCGCGGCGAGGTTCGCCAAATGCAGCGCAAAACTCGGCATCGAGATCAGTACGGTGGGCTCCAGCGACTGTATCAGCGCGAGCTGCGCCGCAGACGGCACCGAATTGCCGGCACCGACCCAATTCATGCCCACGCCGGCTTCATGTGCCGAGCGCGCCCAGATCTGGCCCGCCGGATGAATACCGATGGGAAACGAGATATGGCAGGAATCGCCCGGACCGATATTCATCGCCGGGAACGAGCGCCCCCAGGTGACCATGCCATATTCGACGTCTTTAAAAGTCCGGGGATAAAACACCGGTGCGCCCGTGGTACCGCCAGAGCGCCAGTATTCCGCGATGTCTTCACGCGGGGCGATGCAGAATTGCTCCATAAAGGTCTTGTGGTCCAGCTTTCGCAGCACGTCTTTATCGACGATCGGGATTTTCTGCCATTCGTCCGGGTCGTCGAGCTTGTCCGCGTTAATATGATCAAGCTTGCCCTTGTACCAGGCCGCCTGCTTCGCACGGTCAAACGCAACGCGTTTGCGCACCGACTGGGTTCTGAGAATCTCGGCGCGCGAGGCCGGTAACGGCAGCAATCCGGTCATCTGGTCTCTCCTGGTGCAGCCTGTGCGATATGGGATTCGCTTTTAGTTTCTTCAAAAGCGCGCCGTACGTCGATGAGCAATGCGATCAGGCGCTGTTTGTCCACATCGTCAATTCCGTCCAGCGCATCATCGACCCAGCGGGCATGATCTGCCGTCATCTCATCGAATACCGCCCGGCCGGTGCCGGTCATGCGCAACTGATGACTGCGCCGGTCATCCGGACTTGCCCGGCGCTCGATCAGATCTTCGGCGACCATGCGATCCACAAGTGCCGTGATGTTGCCGCTGGACGTCATGACACGTGACGAGATTTCACCCACTGCCGCCCAGTCGCCACCAAAGCGATGCAGCTGCGACAGTACATCGAACCGCGCCAGGCTCTGGCGATGAACTTTGCGCAGACGTCCACCGACGCCCGCCTCGATCTCCTTGGTGCATTTCATCAATTGCAGCCACAGGCTCAGTGACAGTTTCTGCCCCTCCCCGATAACAGGAGCGCCGGCATCAGAAGCACCGGTCCCTGGATCGCTATGGTCTTCGAGTGTTGACGCCATGATTGATGAATTCCGGATTGCACGGCAAATATCTTACGGATTGACCATAAATGTGTAAATATTTTATATATTAATTAAATATCGAGGATGGCGACGATGCGCATCGCAGTGATCGGCGGCGGACCGGGCGGACTCTATTTCGCCCTCCTTGCCAAGAAAGCATTCCCCGGCAATGACATAACGGTCTATGAGCGCAATGCGGCGGATGACACGTTCGGCTTCGGCGTGGTGTTTTCCGACGAGACACTCGACCAGTTTCTCGTTCGCGATCCGGAAAGTTATGATGCGATCACCGGCCAGTTCGCCTATTGGGACGAAATCGACTTCGTGCTGCACGGC
>CAJQLI010000060.1 GCA_905479125.1 uncultured Alphaproteobacteria bacterium
GTCTGCGGTCGCCGCCGGCGTATCGATCCAGATGACCGGTGCCACTGAGCCGGTGAGCACAACCTGACCGGCGGTCAGTCGTTCACCGTGTGATGCCAGCGTGTTCGCGAGCCATGCGATGGCTTCAAGCGAGTGACCCGTCACGTCAGCACCGATGCCGCTGCCTTTTTCAACGCCATCAATCAGCGTTCGCCCTTCAACGGTGGACAGGTCGATGTCCCGCCACTCCGTGATCGGTGAACCGAGCACACAGGCCTTGTGAAAGAAATCGTCGGCGATCAGCATCGGCGTTCCCAGAGCCAGAAAATCGCGATAGCGGTTTTCGACGATTTCGATGGCGGGAAGTACAGCGTCGATGATCCCGCCGATTGTGTCGCGGCTATAGATTTCGTCTTTGGCATCGGTGCCGATACGCACGGCGATCTCGCATTCGACGCCCGGGTTGCAGAAGGTCGAGGCGGCGAGAACGTCACCGGAAGTATGCACATTCTCCGACAGAATGCGTCCATAGGCGGGGCCCTCGACCCCCAGATATGCCCGCATATCACTGGTGGTCGCGCCGACCTTCCAGCCTGCGAGCGTACCGCCTGTCCTGTCACAAAAATAACGGTGAAGCTCAGCCTGGGCGGCATACCCGTCTGAGATGGTTTGCGGTATGTCGGCGCGGGGAATTTCCGGCACCAGTTGTGCTGCCATGCGCGCCTGGCCAAGCATATCGGCTGTACGGGCGAGGGCGCCGGCCTCCATGTTCAGGTGACCGGTTTTTCGTCTTCGAAATTGGCGGCTTGCTTACGTTCGTTCTGTTCGACGGCTTCGCGACAGCGGTCCCATAACTGGGGCCCGTAAAACTCAGTGAAATCGTCGAACACCCGTTGAACCGGCACGTCGGACCAAAGACCGTGGCTCCGGACATATTCCATGTGCTTATGGCCGTTCTGGTCGAATTCCTGCAGCAACGCGTCTTCGACCCCGTCGAATTCCGTCGGGGTGACGCCGAATTTGTCACATAGTTCGATATTGAATGCGGGGGCTGCCTTGACCCATTTGCCGTCGATCAGCATCACCGCATAGCCGTGATGCATGAACAGGGTCTCGCCGCCCATGGCTTCGGCCATGCGCGGGCTGCACATGTGGTTGGTGACGTCCGACAGGCCTATAGCAGTCGGAATGCCCGCGGCACGGGTGACAGCGCCGAGCAGTGCTGCCTTCGGGATGCAATAGGCGGCGCCGGTCTCCAGCACGTCGCTGGCCGAATAGGCTTCCGCACGGTTGGTGATCCTGTATGGGTCGTAGCGGATGGAATCGCGCACGGCGTAGAAGGCCCGGACAGCCTTTTCCTTGTCCGTGGTCGCGCCTTCGAGCGCCTTGGCGGCGAAGTCGGCGACGATGGGCTTGTCGAAATCCAGAAAGTCCGTCGGTTGGAGGTATTCTGCGCTTGGATCCGGATAGCCGCTTTCTAGAAATTCCATAACTTTGCCTTCGTCGATGATATTTGCAGGGAGATTAGGCGGCAGGCGGAGGCACCGCAAGACATGTGCGTTCGTCGGATAATGACGGGCCGGAAAATCGTCTTGTTCGTCATGGTCAGTATGCGAGGGGATCGGCTACACTTGCGAGAGATCAAAAAAATACGAAGACGACAGGGAGCGGGCGGGCATATGGCGGGTGAGAACAGGGTGGGGGAACTATGCGTAATTTTGTGAGAGGATATACGCGTAGGGTAAGTCCCGGCGACGATAAACAGCTACTTGTTCAGCCGAGGCTGACTTCCAGTAGGGTCCGGGCCTGATGGCGGCTCCCGCAGGCGGGCCTGACAGGCATAATCCCGTTGCCGGCATACTCTGGATGGTCGGCGCCGCGGTCTGTTTTTCCGCGTCGCTGACGTTGGTAAAGGCGCTTCAGGACGGGGGGATGAGTGCGTTTCAGGCGGTGCTGTTCCGCCAGATATTCGGATTGATCATTTTTACGCCCATCATTTTGCGTGCCGGGATCGGCACCCTCAAAACCAGGGTGCCGTTCGGGCATTTCATGCGGGCCTTGCTTGGTCTGACGGGGATGTGGACCGGCTATTATTCGCTGACCCTCATCAACGTGCCCGATTCAGTTGCGCTGCAGTTCACGCTGCCCATCTTCACGATGATATGTGCCATTTTTCTGCTGGGGGAGAAGATGCATTCTCATCGGGTGATCGCTACCCTGATCGGTTTCGGCGGGGTCCTTGTAATCGTGCGCCCCGGTTTCAGCGATCTCAATCTGGGCATCTTTCTTGCGCTGGCTGCGGCTGCTTTCTATGCCACGTCCGATACGCTTTCCCGTTGGGTGGCAAGGTATGACAAGACACCGTCGATCATGATGTGGAATTTTATCTTTATGATTCCGATGGCGGCTATCCCGTCGGCAATCTGGTGGGTGACGCCGCCGCCTGAGCTTTGGTTGCAGGTGTTCGGGTTTGCGGTCGCCGGTGTCGGTGCACAGTTCTGTCTCACCCGGTCATTTGGATTGGCGGAAGCCAGTCTTGTTTCGCCAATACTGTTTTTGCGGTTGCCGTTAATTGCTGCAATCTCGTTTTTCGCCTTCGGTCAGAGCACCGAAATCTGGACCTGGGTTGGCGCAGCGATCATCTTTGTGGCGACTACCTGGATGACCCGCGTGGAGACGCGAAAGAAGACTCCGGCAGAGAAGCCGTCGTAAACTTGCCCGGCAATATGTTGAATATGTAGGAACGACCATGGCGGATGGATCA
>CAJQLI010000061.1 GCA_905479125.1 uncultured Alphaproteobacteria bacterium
GCTTTTCCAGGTTCTTTTCCGACACGGCACCGAAACTGCCATTACCGTTCAGCGCATCGGCGCGCTTCTGGCGCAGCTTGGCGACCTTCAGATAGGTGTTGGCGATCTTGTCGAAATTCTTCAGCGCCTTCGGGGTCAGCGCTTCTTCCATGGCCGACATGGAGATGCTGACGGCGTCATCGTCATCCTCGTCCTCGTCGGGCTCTCCCTCGGCCTCACCCGTCGGCGCGCCCGTGGGCTTGGCCGGCTTGATCGGGCCGGAATCGTTCGCCGGCACGTTGTTGTTCGGGTTCGGGTTGTTGGGGTTCACCTTGGGCGGGGTGCCGCCGCCATAGGCCGCGTCGAGGTCGACGACGTCGCGCAGCAGCATTTCTTCGTTCTTCAGGCCTTCGCGCCAGGACAGCAATGCGCGGAAGGTGAGCGGCGATTCACAGATCGCCGAGATCATTTTCTCGCGCCCGGCCTCTATGCGCTTGGCAATGGCGATTTCGCCCTCGCGCGAGAGCAGCTCGACCGAGCCCATTTCACGCAGATACATGCGCACCGGGTCATCGGTACGGCCGAGATCCTGGCTGTCGTCATTGGCGGGCTTGGCTTTTTCGACCGCTGTGCCTTCGGCGGCATCCGCTTCGGGCTCGCTGTCATCGGCCTCTTCGGCGTCTTCGCTTTCAACAACGTTGATCCCGAGCTCGGAGAGCTGGGTCATGGTGTCTTCGATCTGCTCGGATGACACATCATCCGGCGGCAGCGCCTTGTTCAGGTCGTCATAGGTGACGAAACCGCGTTCCTTGCCGGTTTCCAGCAGCTTTTTGACGGCGCCATCGACGGAATCGATTACCGGCGCGTCGTTGCTGTCATCGGCCTGTTGCGGCTTGGCTTCCGGCTGCTTTTTGATCTTTGTCGCCATGCGGACTCAGTCCCCCAAAATTACCAAATTGGCCCGGCGGTTGCCGCCTGTCTTCGGGAAGTCCCGAATACCGGCGCCGGCGGGCACGCTCAACATTTACATTACGCACCCGGTCGGCACGCTTCGGCTCGTCTCTTTCATCTGCCGCCCCGCGATCCCCGCACCTGTACCGGGATCCGAAAAAGCGGCGTCCTGCTTCACCTCCCCTTGCGGGGTTTATCCGGGCCCATTCGGGCTCCGTTATCTCAGCCCATTCGGGCTCTCTTATGCCGGCCCTGTCGGGCCCTCTTTATCATACGCCCCATCATAAATGCCTCTGACGGGCTAACGGGGCGGGTGGCGGCGTTCTCAGCGGCCGGATATCACGCCTGATACAGGATGGGATATCAGGATGGCGCTTCCGATCCCGGCGATCCGGGGCCGTCCATTTTCAGCTTTTCAAATCTTTTCCAGTTTTCGTCTGTCGGCTCGTTCACGTACAGGCGTCTTGCATCTTCCAGTTCCGCCCGGCGCGCGGGTGCAAGGTGACTTGCAAGGACCTGGAGGAAACCGGCCCGCACCGCGTCTTCAGCCGCATCCTGCCGGGCGAACCCGGCATGGACGTAAACATCTGAGGCGAGAACGGACTGTAAAATCACGCTGTTTCCCTGGTTAAGTAACTGGGTCTTCAGGCCTTCGGAGTCAAGATTTTCCGTGAGGGCGTAGACCTTTAGGATTTCCTGCCGGAGGTTGTCAAGCTTAGGGTTTGAAACATTAACCATTGCTAAATCCTCGGCGAACATATCGAGCAGGTCCGGATGGTTCAGAATCACCGCCAGAAGCACCTGTTCGTGCCGTTTTTTGAGGATATCGGGGCCCGAGCGGGAGGTCTGTTCGGGCCCGCCGCCGAGACTGGTCCCGGCGCGGCGATCTTCCCAGGATGCGCCCCCCCTGGCATTCCTGCGTCCGCCGCGGCCGAAATTGCCGCCGCCGCGATTGAAATTGCCGCCACCATTCCGTCCGCCGCCGTTCCAGCCACCGCCCTGGCCGCCGCCATTCGGATTACGCGCCGCGTTGATCATGTCGCGGAGTTTCTGGCGGAACAGGGACTGGTACTGGAACTGGACCTTGCGGTCGGCGATGGACAGGGCGCGGTCTTCGAGGCGTTTTTCCAGCCCGGCGAGGCGCTCGGGCGTATCGAAATCGCGCCCGGCGGTCTCCAGCTTCCAGATGATGGAATCCAGCGGGGTCGATTTGGCGATCAGCTCTTCCATCGCCTGGGACCCCTGCGTGCTCACCAGGCTGTCCGGGTCTTCGCCGGGGGGCAGCGTGATGAAGCGGAGACTCCGTTCGGGCGCCAGCAGCGGCAGGGCGCGCTCGGCGGACCGGGCCTGGGCGCGCTGGCCGGCATTGTCGCCATCGAAGCAGAGATAGGGCTCGTCGGCGACTTTCCACAGCAGGGCGAGGTGGCTTTCGGACAAGGCCGTGCCGAGCGGCGCGACGGCCTCCGCGATGCCGTTCTGCGACAGGGCGATGACATCCATGTAGCCCTCGGTCACGAGGATGCGCTTTTTGTCATGCGCTGCGCTCCGCGCCTGGGCGAGGCCGTAAAGTGTGCGGCGCTTGTCGAAGAGCGGCGTGTCGGGGGAATTGAGGTATTTCGGCTCGCCGTCGCCCATGGTGCGGCCGCCGAACGCGATGATACGGCCGCGCGCATCGGCGATCGGGAACAGGACACGGTCGCGGAAAAAATCATAGGCCGGGCGGCCGTCATCGGGGGTGCGGATCAGGCCGCCCTCGGCAAGCAGGGCTTCGGGCATCGCATCCGACATGATCGCGGTCTTGATGGAATTGCCCGGCGGCGCGAAGCCGAGCCGGAAGCGGCGGATGGTCTCGTCGCTCAGCCCGCGCCCCTGAAGATAAGCGAGCGCGGTTTTGCCCATCGGCGAGCGCAGCGTCTTTTCGTAATACGCGCAGGCCGCTTCCATCACCTCCAGCAGCCCGGCGCGGCGCTGCTCCTGCGCCCGCTCCTCGGGCGATGATACCGGCACCTCAAGCCCCGCCTCCGCCGCCAGCCGCTCCACTGCCTCCGGAAAAGAAACCCCCTCCACCTGCATCAAATACCCAATAACATCCCCATGGGCACCGCATCCGAAGCAGTGATAGAAATTCTTATCATTTGATACGGTAAATGACGGGCTCTTTTCGTTATGGAAGGGGCAGAGGCCGGTGTGTTCTCGGCCGCGGAGCTGAAGTTTGACTCGTCGTGAGACGACGTCTGACAAGGTCAAGCGGGCGCGGATTTCATCAAGGAACTGGGGCGAGCGGCCCCAAGAGAAGGGAATGCCTGTTCGGCATGGGCCAAGTTCTGCTTGCGCTCACCGAGACCTTCTCGGCCCTTGTGCACATGCCCTTTGC
>CAJQLI010000062.1 GCA_905479125.1 uncultured Alphaproteobacteria bacterium
GGTGGATACGACGATTGCACCGTCGCGCGCCGCCGCGATTTTCTCGAAACAGGCCATACGTTGCATCATGGCTGCACGCTCCGTCCGATCAGCGCCACCATCGGGCGTGAGGTTTCATAAGCCCTGTCGATCGCCGGTGGTAGCAAAGCCACGTCTTGCTGCCCTTCAATCAGGATGCGGTCTATTCCCATGGTATCCAGGATCGGCTCGATCACGCGGACGCCGATACTGGCGGATTCAGTGGGCACCTTGTCGGGTTCCTTGCCCAGAAGCCCGACCACCATGCAGACGGGCTGTTCGTATTCGCAGCCGACAGCGCGGATATTGTTCAGGGAATCCATCAGGCCGGTCTGCTGCATCAGCAATACTGCGCGCTTTTCGCAGTAGTCCAGCGCCGCACAGATCGATACGCCCTCGTCTTCTTTGCTCAGGCGGATGAAGGTGAAGTCGGTGTCTTTTGACAGCGGCCAGAGCAGCCCGGCACTGGTGGTGATGTCGGGCAGGGCGGCGACGTGGAAAACCCCCGCCGTTTTCAGGGCGTCGATGATATCTGCGCCGCGGGGTCCCTCCAGCGCCGCCATCGCCTTACGCCGCGACTGTCAGTTCATCCATGAATGCCAGAATGGCGGCATTCACGGCTGCGGGGTTCTCGATATTGGCGATGTGGCCAGCTTTTTCGATCACCACATGGCGGCAATCGGGAATCGCGGCCGCGGCTTCGGCGAGGACCGCAGGCGGGGCGCCCTTGTCCTCATCGCCGCCGATGATCAGCGTCGGTACCGTGATTTTGTTCAGACCGGGGCCGAAGGCGAGGCGTTTGAGCGCTTCGCAGCAGCCTTCATGGCCGACCGGGTTGGTTGAGCGCAGCATGTCGCGGACCCTGTCCAGCGACGGCGGATTGGCCGTGACGGTTGCCGGGGTGAACCAGCGGGTGACCGTTGGCTCGACAACACCTTCCATGCCTTTTTCGCGTGCGGTGTCGATGCGGTACTGGAAATAGGCGGCGTATTCCGGCGGCGCGTCGGGGCGGGAATCGCAGGCGGTCAGCGACAACAGGCGGTCACCGTGGTTTTGCGCCATGCCGTAGCCCAGCATGCCGCCGATTGACAGGCCGACCCAGTGGGATTTCTCAATGCCGAAATGATCGAACAGAGCGAGGGCATCACCCATCAGATCATCAAAGGAATAGGGTCCGGGCGGTGAATCAGAACCACCGTGACCGCGGTGATCGTAGCGCAGGATGCGGAAACGGTCCTTGAGCAGCGCGACCTGATCGTCCCACAGGGTCAGATTGTTGCCCAGCGCATGGCTGAACGTGATCCATGGTGCGCCCTCGACGCCCTCGACCTCGCAGTTGATCTCAAAATCCCCGACGCTGACTTTCATCACTGTTTCCCGTTTCGTGTTTGTCTGTTGTTGAAAAAATTAGCACGCTAACCGATGCCGCGTACAGGCCGGCCCGGCTAGCTCCCGCCGCTGATTGCTTTGAGAAACGGTTCGGCAAAATCCCGGAGTTTCGCAGCCCCAACACCATGAACTTCGGCGAATTCATCGATGGTGACGGGTTTCCGCCGCGCCATGTCGACCAGGGTGCGGTCGGTGAAGACGACATAGGCCGGCACGCCGCGTTCCTTGGCGAAGGACAGCCGTAAAGCACGCAGTTCGGTCAGCAGCTTGGTGTCCGCTTCCGGCAGGTCCGCATCTGCGGCAAGGTCGTTTGCACGACGCTTTGCGGCGCGTGATTTTTTCAGTGTGTCCTGGCGATACCGGAACGATTCCTCGCCGCGCGCCAGGTCCTGGCCCTTCGGCGTGATGGCGAGCCCGCCATAGCCCTGTACGTCGAGCCGCAGGAAGCCCGCAGAGACAAGCTGGCGAATGATCGACTGCCATTCCGGTTTGTGCAGGTCAGCGCCGCTGCCATAGGCTGCAAGCCTGTCATGTCCGGCCTTGAGAAGTTTTTCGCTCTGCATGCCGCGCAGGATATCGACGATATGGGCGCTGCCGTATAGCTGGCCCGATCCATCGACGGCAGCGAGCACTTTTTTCCCAAGCTCTGTACCGTCTGCCATTTCCACCGGGTTTATGCAGACGTCACAATTACCGCAGGCATCGACCTCTTCGCCGAAATAGGCAAGCAGCGACCGGCGGCGGCATTCCGGCGCTTCGCAATAGCCGACAAGCGTATCAAGGCGTTTGTGTTCCCGGCGCTTGCGTTCCGGACCCGATTCCTCGTCTTCGATGAACATCCGGCGCATACGGATATCCTGCAGCCCGTAAATCATATGGGCCTCGGCATCGGCGCCATCGCGGCCCGCGCGGCCGATTTCCTGGTAATAGGCCTCGACACTGCCGGGCAGGTCGACGTGGAGGACGAAGCGGACGTCGGATTTATCGATCCCCATTCCGAAGGCGATGGTCGCCACGATGACGATGCCGGGATCTGTCATAAACGCATTCTGGTGCGACTGGCGGATACCCGCATCCATGCCCGCGTGGTAGGCAAGTGCATTGACGCCGTGGTCGCGCAGGTATTGCGATGCTTCCTCGGTCTTTTTGCGCGACAGGCAGTAGACGATGCCGCTTTCGCCCCGGTGCCGCTCCAGGAAGTCGACCATCTGGCGCTTCCATTCCTGTTTCATCTCGACCGACAGCTTGATGTTGGGCCGATCAAACCCGAGGACGACCGATTTTGCATCCCCGTCGAACAGGCGGGCGACGATATCGTCGCGGGTGACGGCGTCGGCAGTGGCGGTGAGTGCAGCGATGGGGGTGCCGGGGAAAACTGGCCGCAACTGCGACAGTTTTTCGTATTCCGGCCGGAAGGCGGGCCCCCATTGTGAAATACAATGTGCTTCATCGACCGCAAACAGACTGATATCGAGCTTACCCAGGGCCGACAGCATACGCTCGGTCATCAGCCGTTCCGGCGCCATGTATAACAGGCGTGTCTCGCCGGCTGCAGCGCGGCGCCACGAGGCGACATTGTCTTCGCGGCTGCGTGACGAATTTATGGTGTCGGCCGCGACCCCTGCCAGTTTGAGGGCGGCGACTTGGTCCTCCATCAGGGCGACCAGCGGCGAGACTACGATGGTCAATCCGCCCGTCACCAGTGACGGTATCTGGAAACAGAGCGATTTTCCCGATCCCGTCGGCATGACGGTCAGGATATTGCGGCCCGCCAATAGCGTGTCGACGACTTCTTCCTGTCCCGGCCGGAAGCTGTCGAAGCCGAAGACATCCTTGAGGACGGTATACTTGTCGTCGGTATCGGTGAGGGTATTGGCAGCCGGTAAGGTCATTACGGCAGTCTACGCGGTCGTCGTGATTCGGGCGATGGCGGGGATGCGGAAATCGGGCGGAAATCAGCCGGATTCAGCCTCTTCGCGCTTCATTTCCAGTTCCAGCCATTGTTCTTCCGAAGCGGCCAGTGCGGATTCGGCATCCTGCATCGCCTTTGCGACTTTATCGAATTTCGCGGGGTCCGATCTGAACAGGTCGGGATCGGCCAGGGTGGCCTGGTGGGTGTCGATTTCTTTTTGGAGTTCCGCCATCCGGGTGGGCAGGGTTTCCAGCGCGTGCTTGTCCTTGAACGTCATTTTGGCGGAGGACGCCTGCTTCGCCTTGCGTTCTTTGGTTTCCGCCGCCAGTTCTTTTTTCGACAGCTTGCCCGCAACCTTCTTCGCCCCCAGGTCGCCGCCGCGCTGGCTGATCATGTCGCTGTAGCCGCCGGCATATTCAACCCATTTACCGCCGCCTTCGGTCGCGATCACGGATGTGACGACGCGGTCGAGGAAATCGCGATCATGGCTGACCAGGATGACGGTGCCGGCATAATCGGCGAGCAGTTCCTGCAACAGATCGAGCGTCTCGATATCGAGATCGTTGGTCGGCTCATCCAGCACCAGCAGGTTGGACGGCTTGGCCAGCGCACGGGCCAGCATGATGCGCCCGCGTTCGCCGCCTGACAGCACGTGTACGGGGGTGCGGGCCTGGTCCGGCGTGAACAGGAAGTCCTTCATGTAGCCGATGACGTGCCGGGTTTCCCCGTTGATCGTCATTTTGTCGCCGCCGCCTGTCAGCGCATCCGACAGGGTCTCTTTCGGGTCGAGGCTGTCGCGGCGCTGGTCGAGGGTTTCCAGTTCCAGGTTCTTGCCAAGGCGGATATTGCCCTCATCCGGTTCCAGAATGCCGGTCAGCATGTTGAGCAGGGTTGTTTTGCCCGCCCCGTTGGGGCCGACGATGCCGATTCGGTCACCGCGGGCGATCAGGGTCGAGAAATCATCGACAATGACGTTTTCGCCATAGGCTTTGGAGATATTGTTGGCGACGCAAACGCGCTTGCCGGATGATTGTGCTTCGCTCGCCATCATGTTGACGGTACCGGTCGGCCCGCGGTCGCCACGGCGCTTGGCGCGCAGGTCATACAGCGCGCGCAGACGGCCCTGGTTGCGCTTGCGCCGGGCCGTGACACCCTTGTGGAGCCAGTCGGTTTCGGCGCTGATCTTGCGGTTCAGCTTGTGACGCTCCAGCGCCTCGTTTTCGAGGAACGTTTCACGCCACGGCTCGAACTCGGCAAATCCGCGCTCCAGCTTGTGGGTCCGGCCCTGGTTGAGCCACAGGGTGGCCCGGGACAGGTTTTCGAGGAACCGCCGGTCATGGCTGATCAGCACCAGTGCCGAGCGGATGGATTTCAGCTCGCTTTCGAGCCATTCGATCACTGGCAGGTCGAGATGGTTGGTCGGCTCGTCCAGCAGCAGGATATCGGGTTGGGGCGCCAATGCGCGGGCAAGGGCGCAACGCCTGGCTTCACCGCCCGACAGGTGGGCCGGGTTTTCCTCCCCCGTCAGGCCGAGCTGGCCGATCAGCCAATTGCCGCGCTGTGGATCGTCGCCGGCTTCAAGCCCGCCGCGTACGTAGTCCAGCGTTGTCTGATACCCCGAAAGGTCCGGTTCCTGCGGCAGGTAGCGCAATGTCGCACCGGGTTGCACGAAGCGTTCTCCGTCATCGAACGCTATTTCACCGGTCGCTATCTTCATCAGGGTCGACTTGCCGGACCCGTTGCGCCCGATCAGGCACAGGCGTTCACCCTCGGAAACCGACATTTCCGCGCCTTCGAGCAGGGGTGTGCCGCCGAATGTCAGGTGAATATCGCGCAGGATCAGAAGCGGGGGCGCCAAGGGCTTTTATTCCGTCATAAATTGTGGGAGCCCTGTGTCCATCATCCGCTAGGGTGCTGTCAAACGCCAAGAGCACATCAAGAGAAAGATACGCCATGGAAATCAACATCCCCGAGATCGTCGCCGAAGTCACAGAGGCCTTCATGGCCTATGAAAAAGCGCTGCTCGCCAATGATGTCGACATGATCGACGAGCTGTTCTGGAATGACGATAAAACCCTGCGTTATGGCCCCAACGGCACCGTTGTCAGCCATGAAGCCCTGTCTGCGTTCCGCCGCAGCCATCATATCGACCCCTGGGTGCGGACCCTGAAAGACACCCATATTGTCACCTTCGGGCGGGATTTCGCCGTCGCCAACACCGAATCCACCCGCCCGACCGCAGACGGTATCAGCCGTCAGAGCCAGACCTGGGCGCGCATGCCCGAAGGCTGGCGCATCGTGTCGGCCCACGTCTCCGCTCAGCCGTAACGGTCAGGTTGTTTTCACTGGGGGCGGCGCGGCGTAGGCGCGAGACACCATGATCACGCCGGCCAGCACGAGGATCGTGCCGACGCCGTGATAAGGCCGCAGGATTTCGCCGAAAAAGATCATGCCGAGGACGGGCCCGAATATGGGATGCAGGCACATGAAGGCCGATGCCCGGTTCGGGCCGATGCGCAGTGTGCCGCTGTTCCAGCAGACCCAGGCGATGATGGTGCTGAACAGGGTGACGTAGCCGAGGCTGAGAAGGCTCAGCCCGGTCCATTCCATCGTGTGGCCATAGCTGATCTCAAGGGCGTAGGCCGGGACGAGCCAGAGTGCGCCCGCGGCGGACAGCACCGTCAGCAGGCTCCACCCGGAGATTTTGATTGAGGCGCGTTTCAACAGCACCATGTAGAGCGCCCAGCTGATAATCGCGAGCAGCATGTATAGATCGCCCCAGCCGAATTGCAGATCCAGCAATATGCCGAGCTGTGCTTTCGTCACCACCATGACGATGCCCGCAATGGCGACCAGAATACCGATGGCCTGCCACCGGTTGATGACGTCGCGCAGGATCAGCCAGGAAAAGGCAACCGCAGCCACGGGCACACCTGAATTGATCAGGGCGGCGTTAATGACGGTCGTGTGTAGAACGGCGAAATAGACCAGCGTGTTGCCGATGGCGAGGACCAGCCCCATGAGCGCGAAATTGCCGAGATTCGCCCGGATGTTCGGCCAGTCAGTGCGGAGCAGCGGCAGGATAAATGGCAGTACCAGAAGAGCCGCAAAGGTGTGCCGCCAGAATGACAATGCGACCGGCGGGATATCCGCATTGGCCAGGCGGGCCGCGACGAAATTGCCGCCCCAGCACAGGATGGCGAAGCTCAGCAGCACGTAGGGGCTGGTGAGGGCCGCGATCAGCCGGTTCCGGGGCAAGGGCTAGTCTTCGTACGTGTTTGAGAGCGTGCCGATGCCGTCGATGATCACGTCGATGGTTGCGCCCGGTTTCATCGGCAGGGCGCCGGGGCCGGTGCCGCAGGACACGATATCGCCGGGCTCCAGTGTCATGAACCGGGACAGGCGGCTGACCAGTTCGGCGGGTTGCACGAACAGGTCGCTGACCGGGTAATTCTGGCGCTCGCGGCCGTTCAGTTCGGCGCGGATCGTGGCGGTGCCGAGGTCGATGTCGGTCGCGATCACCGGGCCGAACGGGCAAAACGTGTCATAGCCTTTTGCCCGTGCCCATTGCGGGAAAGTGGGGTCCGAGTCCAGCACCTGCAGCGCGGTGACATCGTTTACGCAGGTATAGCCGAAGATGCTTTCGGCTGCGGTGGCTTCGTCCGCATCCTTGCAGGTCTTGCCGATCACGATGCCAAGCTCGGCTTCGTAAATGACGCGGCCGTCATATGAGGCCGGCTTGCGGATGGCCCCGCCCGGCGCCAGATAGGTGTTCGGACCCATCAGAAAAAACAGGGGGTCTTCCGGTTGCTCAAGCCCCTGTTTTTCCGCCGCGGCGGTCGAATTATTCCACAACGCGACGATCTTTGACGGCACACAGGGTGTCAGCAGGCCGGTATGGGCCAGTGTCAGCGTCTCGCCGGTCGGCGTTGCGATGCCGAACATATCGCCCTCGAACACCGCAATGGCATCGCCGATCAGCGTGCCAAAGCCCGCCCCCTGGCCGCTATCGAAGCGAATCCAGGCGGTCACCGGTATTTTTCCGGCAGGTCGGCGCTGTATTTCGCCCGGATGCGGTCATCGAGTTCCTTGGATGAGCGGGCGACGGCGGGGAAGGAATCACGCCGGTTGAACGGCCGGCAGGCGTCGACGACGACGCGGGAATTCCGCCGGTCGTTATCGTCGTCGTAGCACATTGGATCGAGATGGGTGCTCCAGCAGCCATTGATGATGTCGATGCCTTCGCGTGGGTCGTGACGTGTGCACATGGCCCAGACGACATCGTTCATGTTCGACGGATCAATATCGTCATCGACCACAATCACCCAGCGATTGGCATAGGCACCCGCATGGCACTGCGAGGCGATCAGCCCGGCCTGTTTGGAATGGCCGCCATACATCGCCTTGATCGATACCGTCAGCCACATGCGGCTGCCGCCCGCTTCATGGGCGTAAACGCCCTGCACGCCGGGGATGCCGGCGGCTTCAAGCTGGTTCCACACCGCGGCGGCGCGATAGGCGCCCATGTAATAGGTGTTGTCGTTCGGCGGCACGGCGGGGATCGCACCGGTGATGACCGGGTCGTTCCGGTGCATCAGGGTTTCGATCTGGATGACCGGTTCGGGCCGGGCACCGCCCGCGTAATAGCCGGTCCATTCGCCGAGCGGGCCCTCCATGCGCTCGTCATCGACATCGATAAAGCCTTCGAAGGCGATCTCGGCGCTGGCAGGCACGGGTAGGCCGGTCTTCGGCATGTTGATGACTTCGACGGATTCGCCGAAGATTCCGCCGACGACGTCCAGTTCGTTTTTCTCGTACGGCACTTCGAACCCGCCGATCATGAACATCACCGGGTGCACGCCTGCCACCACAGCGACCGGACATTTTTCGCCGCGGTCGTGATATTTTTTCATGATCAGGCGGGCATGTTTGCCCGGCGACATCATCACGGTCGCAACGCGGGGCTCATGCGCCTGGACGCGGTACGTGCCGTAATTGACCCAGCCCGTATCCGGATCGCGCATGGCGACGATGCAGCCTGTGCCGATGAAATTGCCGCCGTCATGTTCGTGCCATTTCGGCGATGGCAGGCTCTGGATGTTGACGGCCTCGCCTTCGGTCACGTTCTCGACCAGCGGGCCGCCATTCACCTCGACAGGCTCATGGTTCGGTGCGTCGCCCAGATAATGACGCCACCATTTGATCAGGTCGTCTTCGGTGGATTCCGGGGGCAGGCCGAGCGCGATGGCACAGCGTGGGCGCGACATGATGATGTTCGCCAGGACCCGGTGGCCCTTGGGGAAACCCGGAACGTCGTCGAACAGGACGGCCGGGTTATCGAGATCGCGCATATACATGTCGACGATGCCGCCGATATCTTCTTCTGTTTCGGCGCCACTGATGTTTTTCAGCTCGCCGATTTTTTCGATTTCTTCAAGAAAATTCCGAAGGTCTTTGTTTGCCACGTGACGTCTCCATGTGCGTAATATGAGACAATTGAATCTTCAAGCCCGGGGGTCAAGCGGCGCGATTGCATCGCACCGTTCGGATATTGCAATGCGCCCGGTTAGGGGCGAAAACAGGTTTAACAAACACCAAAAACAGGAGAAGTCGATATGGCGAGTTTTAAACTTCTGAACTATGCCGGCGTCGCCGGCGAAGCCCGGTCGGGGATACTTGTCGGGGACAATGTGATCGACCTTGCGTCGGCGGGAATGCCCGGGTCGACATACGAGCTCCTGCAGAACTGGGACGCTAATCAGGCGAAAATGGCGAAGATCGCAGACGATGCGGCATCGCATGAAGCGCATCCGCTGGCGGATGTACAGTTGATGGCGCCCGTTGTACCGCCCGTTGTCTACAATGCGGCGGCCAACTACGTCGATCATCAGAAAGAAATGGCAGCCGACGGCAAGGCGCTGGTGAAAGAGGACACCCATCCGTATTTCTTCCTCAAGGCGGGGCCGCATTGTGTCATCGGTCCCGGTGCCGACATCCGTTTGCCGAAGGTCTCCAATTTTATTGACTGGGAGGCCGAGCTTGCGGTCGTCATAGGCAAGCCCGCGCGCAATGTCGCTGCGGCGGATGCCCTCGATTACGTTGCCGGATATACGATTTTCAACGATTTGTCGGCCCGCGATATCGGCAAGCCCGTAGGGCGCACGTTCAACACCCACTGGTTCGTCCACAAGAATTTCGACGGTTCAGGCCCCATGGGGCCGTGGATGGTGCCGGCCTCGGATATTCCCGATCCGCACAACGTGGATATCAAGCTCTGGGTGAACGACTCGCTCGAACAGGATTCGAATTCGAAATACCTGTTCTTCAATATCAACGAGCAGATCGAATATATCAGTGCCCGAATGACACTCCGCCCCGGTGACGTCATCGCGACGGGCACGCCGTCCGGTGTGGGCCGGCCAAAGGGCAAGTGTCTCAAGCCCGGTGACACCGTGACGATCGAGCTTGGCGGGATCGGCAAGCTGATCAACCCGGTGGTTCAGGGAGACTGAATTCCGTTGCAGGCATTGTTCCTGCCTTGGAATCGGTCAATGTCATCCCGGCACAAGGCCGGGGTGACATGTCGGGTTTGAAGTCGCTTAAACGACGTTGGCACTTTTGTCCGAATAGTTGATCGTGACGGTGAAGCTGCCTTCGTTCATCGACCAGTTCCAGACGTCGAATTCACGCAGGCCGGCGGCGTGGAAGGGGTCCGCCATGGCGATCTCGTTGGCGTGCTCGAACGAATCCGCGCGGACAATGATCATGCCGGTGCGTGGCTTGTCGCTGTCTTCGGGTTCCATCGGGCCGGCGGCAAACAGGATACCCTGTTTTTCCAGTTCGACCTGGCGTTCGAGGTGCTGCGGCAGCATTTTCATGATTTCTTCGCGCGGCGCGATTGCCCGCGTGAAAATCACGTACAGATCTTTCTGCAGCATGTCCTTGGTATTCGGAGTGTTGGTGACGGCCATTTTTCTTCTCCCTGTTTGATAGTTTGCGCGCGACTATGACGCGGATGCCGGGGAATGCAACCCGGTCTGCACGGTGCTACGCTGATGCAAAACACAGCGAAAGGGATTCCGATGACCATCGATATGCATGCCCATTTTGTGCCCGAGCCAATGGCGGAAGTCCTGCGAAAACGCCGGGATGCACCGTGGATAGAAGCGATGCCGGACGGAACGGAACGTATTCACTTGCCGATCGGCGCCCTGGAATTCGGTGACGACTATTCGGACATGGCGGGGCGTATCGCTTTTATGGATGAACGCGGCGTGGACCGGCAGGTCCTGTCGTTTCCGGGTCTGTTCGGCCTCGATAGCCGCCCGGCGACCGAAGCGGCGCCGCTGCTCAGCCTGTTCAATGACGAGGTCGCCGCGGTGAGCCGCACCTGTCCCGACCGGTTTACCGGGCTGGCGGCGCTGCCCTTCGCGGATATGGACCGGGCTGTCGCCGAACTGCGCAGGGGCTGCACCGAACTGGGGCTGGCCGGAGCGATCCTGCCGAACAATGCGTTCCTGTCCATTGCCGAGGCTGAAAAGCTGCGTCCTTTGTTTGAGGCCGGCAACGAACTGGGCGTTCATTTCTTCATTCATCCGGGGCGCCGTCCCGACCAGGTACCTGCTGCGGGGGACGCCGTGCCCGCCAGCCCGTTTGCCGATCTTGTTTTTGCACGTCAGGCACTCGACGTGCAGGCAAGTGTGGCGCATGCTACCGCAACGCTGCTGTTCTCCGATTTTCTCGATGATTATTCCAATGTCACCGTCCATATGGCGAATCTGGGTGGGACGCTGCCGATGGTGATCGAGCGCATGGAACATGTCGCGGAGACCCGGGGCATCGAGGGCGACCGGCCGATGAGCCGCACCAAACGGCTTCACGTGGATTGTTCATCGCTTGGTGGGCGGTCGCTGGAACTGGCGGTATCGATCTTTGGCGCAGACCGCATCGTCATGGGCACCGATTGTCCGATATTCAGCACCGACTGGACATTGGCGGCTATCCGCGATGCCCGGATCGATGATACAGACCGTCACGCAATCCTGCACGGCAATGCCGAACGGCTACTGGAGCTATGAAATGAGCCTCTACCATGTGCAGAAACTGCTCTATCAGTTGAACCGCGACGAAGTGATCCGCGCGCAGTTCACCAATGACATGGACAGCGTGCTTGCGGGTTATGATCTGACGGAAGAAGAACTGACCGCTATCCGTGCGCCGGATATCGGGTTGCTCTATGTGCTTGGCGTGAACGGTCAATTGTTGATGCATTATGCCGCTCTGAAGAAGTTCGAGTGGGACGATTACCTGCAGGCGATGCGCGATGGTGTCGCAGAACATGGGCCCGTGCGGGACGGTATCTACGCAATGGTAGGAGAATAGCGATGCCACTCGTTTTTGCAGGTGCCTGCAGC
>CAJQLI010000063.1 GCA_905479125.1 uncultured Alphaproteobacteria bacterium
GAAAGCCGGTATCTCGGCCACCGCGCTGGCATCGGTTCTGCCGCTCCTGGTAGCATCGCAAACGGCTTTTGCAGGAAGCAGCCAGACCGTAACAGCCACTGCTGGAATGGCAAAGGGTCTGCGCTCAATCGGCGGTAACGTCTGTCTCGAAGCCGCAATACGTCTGGAAGGGTTCTCAGACGACGCAGAGCGGTTCAGCCTCCACCTTCGGCAAGCAGGGCTCGACCAGGCGGATGCCAGGCGTCTCGCCGCCGCGCTGAGCGCATTTGAACCTCAAAAGATATCCGCCATCACCTCGTTCAGTGTGAGCTTCAATCCGGACATCGGCGACGCGGGCGCGAAGGTGATCGCCAATGCCCTGCCCACCAAGCTTCCCGAACTGGGCTTGGTCGGTTGCGATATCGGCGATCAGGCGGGTGATGCGCTCCTGCGCTGGGCGCTGCGTGCACCGAACCTGCACACGATGTGCATAGAAGGAAACCGGTTCTCGGATCGCCTTCAGGCGCGCTTTGCCGAACTCGGACGTCAGCGCCCCGATATGCTGCTGGTGATCTGACCGGACGCACCGGTTGCACACGCAACCGCCCAGAAGGCCGTGAACATTCAGATTACGGCCTCCCCCTCCCCGTTCTGATGCCCCTTTTCCGATACCCGAGAAAGTCCTAGCATCGGTGTAACGAACATAACGATGCCGGGAGGAAAACTGATGGCAAAGCTGAGACACCTCGCCCTGAGCGTTAAAGACCTGGAAGAAAGCGCCAAATTTTATGAAAGCGCCTTCGGCATGGAGCGCGTGCGGCAATCAAAGGTCGCGATAATGCTGTCCGACGGCGTGGTCTCGCTGGCACTGCTTCACCTTCGGTCCAACGACAACGCGCCGGACGAACGCGGCCCCGATTATGTCGGCCTGCATCACATGGGATTTCTGGTCGATGATGTCCCGGCATCCAGCGAAGCGGTCGAAGCTGCCGGTGGCACCTATCACGGCCAGATTCTGAACGTCGGCGGCGGCCCGGAATCGGAACGCAAGTACCGCGACCCGAACGGCGTGGTGATCGACGTCACGTCGAAGGCGCATGCGGATTCATCGTGGCGCGTCCCGACCGACACCTGATCAGCCCGGCCAGATACACGCCGCCCGACCTATGATCGCTGCAAATTCCGCTACTGCTAGATGTTTGGAGGGTGTGACGACGGTGTGAAAACGCTAAGTTGTTTTTCATGCATATAAACTCGAAACGTCGCCACTTCGCGACAATTACTCACCTGCCCTGGCTTTCCAGAATGCAGGTGCGCGACCCCGACCGCAAACCGTCAGGGCTGGTTTTTTTGCCGTTGAAATAATGCCCTTCGGCCTGTCCGACCAGACCGGTACGGTCCCGATTACCAACGAACGGAACGGGCACCTGAACCGGGTCGTCAAGACGACCACACAGCACTCTGTCCAGGCCCCGGATCTAAACCGAAACTATTCGTCGCACTCGGCCCGTCGGCAAAGCGAGTAATTGCGAAAGTGTCCCACGCCGATGAAGAGCGCGCCGGCAAGTGTTGTAAAACGCTCTCCGGTTTCGCCCAGAAAATCGTGCCCAAAGGCCGCGGCCATGACCAGAAGGACAAGCCCGAGAAAACCGAACAACCCGACAAGCCAGTTTTTGTGTTTCCGGCACCCCATCCCGAGGGCAACAACACTCAGGGGAATTACCAGCCAAAGCAGCATAACATGGAACAATTCCTGGCCAAAAAACGTTGCCCCCATTGCCGGTAACACCGACAGGAGAAGCGGCAGGCAAAGACAGTGTATCGCGCAGACAGCCGACGTGGAGATTGCCACCCGGTCGAGGACCGGCCCGGCGTTCGTAAGAAATTTCATTTTTTTGTCCGTGACAGAATTACCGTTATGTTATAACATACATAACATTGTTTGTAACAAACACAGCATATTTTGAACGATGAACACTTTGATGCCTGAATCGCCGGAATACCGCGATCGGCCAGCAGTTTCCCAAGATATCCTCACCTCTCCGATCAGCCTCGGCGAGGTTGCGAACCCCACCATTATGCAGGGTTCCGGCATTCGTATTTGCACCTCCGCGCAAGGGCTTTCCGCCATCAACGCGCCGGGAAACGAACTGGTGATCTGTCGGCGTTCCATCCCGTTTTGCGTTACCGAATGGCTCAAAAAAATGGCGCCGTCGCAGCTTCCCGCTCTTCGGATCCTGGTAAGCCGGGCGAACGTGCGTGAGGCACTTGAATCCGAACTTGACGCGTTCGGGATGGCGTCGGGCAGAACGCGAGACGCGTTCATCGCCGATATCGCCGACCTCGTTTCCGTTTTCGCCGGCATCACGCGACAGGACCTCGTTGATGTCCGGCTCGACCGAATTGAACATGACGCCTGCTGGAAGTTCCATAAGGACTCGGTCGAAATCCGACTCCTGACGACATATCGCGGTGAAACCACCGAGTGGATATCGCCCCAATTCGCGGACCGGGCACTGAGAGAGCAGAAAGACTATGACGGCCCTCTGGAGTCCCTCCGACAACACGATGTCGCCATCTTCAGAGGGAAACACGCCAATTCGGCCGATGGAATCGTCCACCGCTCTCCGCCCATAGCGGGAACGGGATCCGTCAGACTACTCCTGTGTCTGAATGCGCCGTCGATTGTCTCCCCTGAACAGTGGCGGGCCGAACGCCGGGCATAAATGGTCAGGTGAGATGATTCATTCGCGAACCGCCCGGCCCCGGCCTCCACCGGCCGGACCGTGGCCGTTATCATTCGCCCCCTCCCCGCCCAGCCGACAAAAAACGGCGGGCGGCGGCTTAAGCCACAGGTAATACGCTACCCGAATCTCGGATAACGGTGCGAAAACAGTATGTTAAGAAAAGAAGGTGGTGCCCAGGGGCGGACTCGAACCACCGACACCCGCATTTTCAGTGCGATGCTCTACCAACTGAGCTACCTGGGCACGTCGCTGTTCAGCGAACGCAGCTTATAGGCAATATCGCCGCGCCTGTCCAGCCGCACCGGTCTGCGTTACCCTATAAATTAATTCGGAATTTGAGGGAGATAGCAAATGACCATCCAACATATCGAACCGGGCGAATGGAACAGCCGCGCCGTCATCCATGGCGGCTATGTCTGGCTGTCGGGGATTGTCGCCGGGGACAAGACGGCGGGTATCAAAGACCAGACGGCAGATGTGCTGGAAAGAATCGACGGTTTCCTTGCCAAGGCGGGCTCCGACAAGACTAAAATCGTCAGTGCGGTGATATATATCGCCGAAATGGCCGAAAAAGACGGCATGAACGCGGCCTGGATCGACTGGATGGGGGATGCCAACCCGCCTGCCCGTGCCTGCGTCGGCGTCGAGCTGACACCCGGCACGAAGGTGGAAATCATGTGCCAGGCGGTTATCGGCTAACACCTGCCCGGGGTGGCCGCTACAGGGCCGCTACAGGGCCGGTGCGTGGTCGACTTAGTTTCGGTAAATATCGTCGTCGGGAATTTGCTCTTCCATGCCGATATCGAATTCATCGGGAAGTTCCTCGGACGGCAACGCATATGCGCCTGTGAACCAGCGGCCGAGATCGACATCGGCGCAGCGCTTGGAACAGAACGGCCGGTTTTTCTGCGTCCGCTCATTGCCGCAGACGGGGCATTTCGGATCTGGCTGAGTACTCACGTAACCGGTTACTCCACAACGATATCGTAATTTTCGCGACCGTATTCTTTATCGGCGCGCAGGTCGATGGAACGGCCGGTTTCGTCTTCTACGCCGTCGACCAGCTCGCCATAGTCGGCTTCCAGCGATTCGACGACATCAGGTGCCGCAAACACGACGATCTCACCGGGTGGTACGACGCCTGCCTCGCGCTTCAATGCCCGCAGGATATCGATGGATGCCGCGTCAAGCGACTTCACCCGGCCGGCACCGCCGCAGGCCTTGCAGATTTCCGTCATGGTATGCAGCAGCGGTTCGCGCCGACGACGACGGGTGATCTCCACCAGCCCGGCTTCGGTGACCCCAAGGACACGGGTCGGGTTCCTGTCCCGCCCCGTCACGTCGTCGAGAATGTCGATAACGGTATTCCAGTGATCGTCGCTTTCCATATGGATCAGGTCGATCACGATCAGCCCTGAAAGGTTCCGCAGGCGGATATGACGCGCGGCCTCCTTCGCGGCGTCGGAATTGGTCCGGAGCGCCATCTGTTCCAGGTCGGAC
>CAJQLI010000064.1 GCA_905479125.1 uncultured Alphaproteobacteria bacterium
TTCACCTGCAGCTGAATCGAAGGCGGCGACCGCCCGGTCGATGGCGGCCTTTGCGACCCAGCCCTTTTTGAATAGCTGGCGCTGGCGGTCCAATTCGCTCTTTTTGTCCGAATAATTTGCCTGCGCCGAAGACAGTTGTGATTTTTCAGCGTTCACGCTCAGATCAAACCGTTTGGGATCGAGCGTCGCGATAACCTGGCCTGTTTTTACCCGGTCGCCCGGTTTGACGGCGACGGTCGCAACCTTTCCCGATACCGCGAAACTGAGTGCCGATGTATTCGCGGCAGTAATGGTGCCGGAAACACGGCGGAAATCCCCGCCGGCGGGTTCACTGACGTAATAGGCCTTTATGGCGCGGATTCGTTCCGGCGCGGTCGCTTCGGGCGCGTCGTCACATGCGGCCAGAATCCCGATTGTTCCCGCGAGAACCGCCAGTACAAATGTCGTCTTCATGCCAATTTCTACCCTTGTCGCATTCCGAAACGCGGAATAGCGGATTGGAAACAGGGGCGGATTTTATCATAAATCGCCTGACGGCGCCATTTGGCTCAGTCGAGATCGCTTGCGTCGTGGCGTTCGGGGAGTTGCAGTTCTTCCGGTCCCATAACCTTATTGACCCGCCGTCCACGTTGAACCGCGGGGCGCGCCTGAATCTCGGTCGCCCACCTGACGACGTTCTTGTATGACGCCGCCTCGATGAATTCCTCGGCTTCGTACTGGTTGTTGATTACCAGGTTGCCGTACCACGCATAGGTGGCGATATCGGCGATGTTGTAGTCGTCGCCGCACAGGAACTGGCGGTCGGCGAGGTTCTTGTCGAGCACGTCGAGCTGGCGTTTGATTTCCATCGTGAAACGGTCGATGGGGTATTCGAATTTCTCCGGCGCGTATTTGTAGAAATGGCCGAACCCGCCGCCCAGATAGGGTGCGCTGCCCATCTGCCAGAACAGCCAGGACATGCATTCCGCACGTGCTGACGGCTTTGTCGGCAGGAATGCGTCGAACTTTTCTGCGAGGTAGAACAGGATGGCGCCGGATTCGAACACACGCGTTGGCGTCGCCGTGCTGACATCCAGCATGGCCGGGATTTTAGAATTCGGATTCACCGACACGAATCCGCTGCCGAACTGATCGCCTTCCATGATGCGGATCAGCCAAGCGTCGTATTCGGCATCCTTCTTACCCATGGCAAGAAGTTCCTCGAACATGATCGTGACCTTGACGCCGTTCGGTGTCGCCAGCGAATACAGCTGGTGCGGATGCTTGCCGACGGGCAATTCCTTTTCATGCGTCGCACCTGAAATCGGGCGGTTGATACTTGCCCATTGGCCTGCGCCTTCAGTATCCCATTTCCAGACTTTCGGGGGGGAATATGCCGAGTCTGCCATGTGATGTTCTTTCTGATGGAGTGAGGGTGTGCATCGGGCGTCGGACGCCAATGCTGTTGACGGCAAGATTACCAAACGCGGCCGAGCCCAACTAGAGCAAAGATTATGCTTAACGCAGATAGGTCTCGTTGAAAAAATTCAATACCCGTCGTTAACCGCAATACGCGGGGCGACAGTCAGCCGCCGCAGCAACTCTTGTATGTCTTTGCTAGATCCACACGGGCAGGGGTCGTTACAACCGGTTTTGCTGGACGGCGTGGTCACGACCGACCCATCGGCATATATCCACAGCCCGTCTTCGATCCGAAAACGAGAATCCTCGCGTGAGTGCGGGTTGCGCCGTCGTTTTTGAAACGGTCGTGGTGACGACCGAAGACGGGTCTGCTTTTAAGACCTTCGTTGCTTATGCAAGGGGCGAAAGCAAAGGCGGGGTGGTCATCCTTTATGAAATTTTCGGTGTGACAGGCCAATCGCAATCCGTCACCCGGTCCTATGTCGATGACGGTTTTGACGCGATTGTGCCAACATTATTCAACAGTGCGTCGTGTCAGACGGTTGTCGAATTTGATGATCTTGAAAAAAGGTCGCGACCTGATGATGCAACTCGATCTCGAAGAAGTGGTAATCGATACTGTCGTTTAAGTCTGCCGTCTCGTATTTTGGCGCTAAACTGACGAATTTCCTTGATGTGCCGCCTAAATGTCCGATGCAGTTCTGCTTCGGAGATACCAACATGATGACGGACCCTGATATCATTAACAGTCTGGGAAACTCGATTTCTGTCGCAGAAATTCATATTTATCTGGCCGGTCATTCCTTCGCCAACGACGCGATAGATGCCTATGTGACCGATGCAGCTATGCGGGCTCTTGGACGTTCGGTTTCTTTCCTGAATACGCATCGCCGCTAGACACGGCGAGGCCGCTACGCCACATTCGACGGACATATAGTTCGGGAGGGACAGATGCCCAGGGGCGTAATTGATACTGACGGGCTGATAACGCCCGATGTTCAGGCATTGCGCGATACGGAAACCCCGTCGGGCCTTCCGTTCAGCATCGCAAAGATAGGTCACGTCGTGCTGATTGTGCAGGATCTCGAAAAATCGGTTGATTTTTATACGCGGGTCCTGGGTTTTCGGGTGTCAGATGTTTATCCTGCAACGATGGTTCCCGGGTGCATGGTGTTCATGCGCTGTGCGAACGATCATCACGGTGTGGCGCTGGTCGGCGGTGCAAAAGGTCCCGGCAACAGCAATGAGCTGAACCATATGGCGTTCGAAGTTGCGGCGCTCGACGAGGTGTTTCGCGCACGTGATCATCTCGAAGCCGAAGGCGTGAAGATTACCTATGCCGGACGGCGCCGCGCGGGTTGCCAGGTCGCCGTGGAATTTCTCGACCCGGACAATCACGTGCTGGAAATCTATTGGGGTATCGACCAGGTCGGTAGCGATGGTCGGATCCGTCCGCCTGCGGAATGGCGTGAGGAAATGACGCTTGAAGGCGCTGTCGACAATGCGCCTCCTGGTCAGGATACGACCCTTGCCGATCCGTCACTGCGCCGGGACTAATTTTTGGCCTTTTTCTCTCTGGTCTTTTTCGGGATCGCGATGACTTGCCGGGGCAGCGGCCCTGCGTAGTTCGTCGGCTTTTGCTGTCTCGCGCTGGGAAAGGCGCATTGCCTGATCTTTCGCCGGGTCGTACTGGGTTGGCCAACGCTGCGCCGTGTGACCGCACCAGGCAGAGGCTTCCAGCGTGAAATGCGGATTAGTCAGATGCGGCCGCGCCAGTGCTACCAGGTCGGCGCGCCCGGCGGGCCAGATCTGGGCGCGCTCGGCACATGAAGCCGGCGTGGGCATGAATTGGGTCGGTGCCGGCAATTCGGTGC
>CAJQLI010000065.1 GCA_905479125.1 uncultured Alphaproteobacteria bacterium
GCCCTTACGCATTGTGCCCGGCTATCCTGCCGTCGTTTCAGAAGCTCAAGGGATTAAAAATCGGGGCCGGCTGGAACCGACGGGTTCGGGAACATCTCGGCGGCGCCCTGGGCTGCGCACATCTTGTCGATATGCTGAAACCAATCGCGACCGTCGCATTTCATACTGTCCGGTGGTCCGCATCAGCACCCGAAAACGACGCGGCAGACGAACAGCGCGAACCTCAGAAAATCGGCCGCCCGCCGGTCAATACCTGCCATGTCTGGGCCGCCGACGGCGACCTGATCCGGACAGAACACCCGGAATTTTATAGAAAAGACTGATCCAGCTGTCGGCACGACCGACAAACGGCACCCGACGGGTCAAAGATTGTCGTAACTGTCCCTCAGGAGGGGTTCGCAGCCGACCGGAAATAATTGACGATATACGTTCTCATGGATGACGTCAGGCGGGTATTGCCTCTGGCTTGCTCTATATCTGCGCAAATCTGGTGCACTGACCGGCCTTCGCGTGTGGCAATCTCGTTGAGAGCCTCCCACAGATCAGGTTCAAGCCTGACACTGGTCCGCCGACCACTGACAGTTACGTTGCGCGTTACGAGAGGAGACGTCTGAACCACTATAACACCCATCTTTTGTATCAACGCCGCGGCGACCATGTGTCACCACTCATTGAGAGTAGCAATCATAACCGTATCCGGTTAACGGAAAACACAGGTCTGTGATGCCTTCAGCTTACCCCCGGCGCACCCGCAATTACAACAATTATCCAAGAAAACCGAAATTCACGGCGGAGAAGCAAGCACCGAAAGGGCGTGTACCGGCCCTGCAAGTTCTTCGCTAAGCGTGTCATAGACCATGCGTTGCCGGTCGACCCGGCTGCAATCGGCAAAGGCGGCCGACACGACCTCGACCCTGAAATGAGTCTCTCCCTCGGGCCGCGCCCCGACATGGCCGGCGTGAAGATGGGATTCGTCGATCACCAGCAATGACAACGGGGCAAACGCCTCGTTCAGCTTGCGTTCGATATTTTGCGCAACAGACATTCAGATGCGTCCTCCGGAAAAGTGCGATGGAAACAGGAAATACCCTGTAACGGACCAAAACGCACGTCCTTGCACGGCCAATTTCGGGCGATCATACTGGTATGATGTCTGAAAAGAACCATTCCACCGCCGAAATCGGGGCCATGCCGGAAGATCCGTCCGGCACGGGTCCAACGGCGGAATCCGCCGATGGGTCAGAAGGTCTTTCAGAAAGTCGTTCAGGTGGTAATTCAGGCAGAGAGAAGCCCAATGAGTCGGAGATCAGCGCTTGTGACCATCCCGACTGTCAGGAACCGGGGAAATTCCGCGCTCCGCGCTCGCGGACGGAATTAAACCGGTTTTACTGGTTTTGCCTCGAACATGTTCGGGAATACAACGCGGCCTGGAACTATTATGCCGATATGGACGAAGCCGCGGTCGAAGCTGAAATTCGTAAAGACAGCGTCTGGCAAAGGCCAACCTGGCCGTTCGGGACACGCCCGGGCGCCAGCGGCGCACCGTTTCACGACCCGCTCAGCCTTCTGGGAGAGGGTGCGACCGACCCCCGGCGCGACCGGGAGGCCCGGGTTCAGTTGCAAAACCTGACCGGTCCGGAGCGCGAAGCACTGTCCGTTCTGGGGCTGGTTGCACCAATTTCCAAAGCCGATATAAAACAACGGTACAAAATTCTTGCAAAAACGTTGCATCCGGACGCAAACGGGGGCGACAAGAGGGCAGAAGACCGGTTAAAATCAGTTAATCATGCCTATACGACACTTAAGGACAGCGAGCGCCTGACGTAGCGCGGCTCGCTTTATTTTATGCTTACGCTGAAGGAACGGAGTTGAATGGCTTCCAAGACCCAAAATATTGTCGCCGATCTCAGTGAAATCGACCTGCCGGATACCACGGTATCCGCGCGCGACGTTTTCGACCTTGATATCGATATGGAGGTTCCGGCCTTCACAAAAAAGACCGAGCATGTGCCGGATCTCGACGACACCTATTGTTTCGATCACGACACCACGCTCGCGATCCTTGTAGCGTTTGCGCATAACCGCCGCCTATTGATCCAGGGTTTCCACGGCACAGGCAAATCGACCCATGTCGAACAGGTCGCCGCCCGCCTGAACTGGCCGTGTATCCGCATCAACCTCGACAGCCATATCAGCCGTATCGATCTGATCGGTAAGGACGCAATCGTCGTCAAGGACGGTATGCAGATCACCGAGTTCCGCGACGGCATTCTGCCCTGGGCGCTGCAAAGCCCGATCGCGCTCGTCTTCGACGAATACGATGCCGGCCGGCCGGATGTCATGTTCGTCATTCAGCGTGTGCTCGAACGCGACGGCAAAATGACCCTGCTGGACCAGAACCGCGTTCTGCGCCCGCATCCCGCATTCCGCCTGATGGCAACCGCAAATACGGTCGGCCTTGGCGATACGACCGGGCTGTATCACGGCACCCAGCAGATCAACCAGGGCCAGCTCGACCGCTGGAATCTTGTAACGACGCTGAACTACCTGCCGCATGAAATGGAAACTGCCATCGTGCTGGCGAAAAGCCCGTCTTTCGACAAGGACGATGCCGGCCGTCAGGAAATCGCGTCGATGGTCCGCGTTGCCGATCTGTCGCGCGCCGGATTCATGGCAGGCGACATCTCGACCGTTATGTCTCCGCGTACCGTCATCACCTGGGCCGAGAATACCGAACTGTTCGGTGATCGGGCCACCGCGTTCCGCATGACGTTCCTGAACAAGTGCGACGAACTCGAACGGACGACGGTCGCGGAATACTATCAACGCTGTTTCGGCGACGAATTGCCGGAGCTGAAAGCAACGCAGTCGGCGGCTTAAGACGCATATGAGTGACGACCAGCCGGCAGAAGAGTTTCGTCGTGTAACAGCGGCAGCCATGCGCGCCATCGCCGAGCGTGATGACATCACGCTTGTCTATGGTTCGGAAGCACGTCTGGTCGATAACCAGGCGCGGCTGCCGGTCCCATCGCGGGATTTCACCGAAGCGGAAGTCGCGGCATTGCGGGGCGAAGCAGATGCGATGGCCCTGCGCCTGCGCTTCCACGACGAAGACGTCCACTCAACACGGGCGCCCCAGGGAGAGAACGCCCGTGCGGTGTTCGAATCGCTCGAACGTGTCCGCTGCGAAGCGCTGGGTTCGCGGATGATGGCGGGCGTCGCCACCAACCTGCGAGCCGCGTTGGAAGAAAAATGCGATGCGTTCGGCTATACCCGTGTGAACGTTCGCGACGATGCGCCGTTATCCGAAGCGATCGGGTTAATGGTGCGCGAAAAACTGACCGGTGAGAAACTGCCAGAAGGCGGCGAACAGCTGGTCAGCCTGTGGCGTGACTGGGTCAACGACAAGGTTGATACCGATTTCGACAAGCTGGCTGACTGCATCGACGACCAGGAAGCATACGCCGCAGCCCTGACCGATCTGCTGGTCGAGCTCGAACTGATTGATGAACAGTCCGAAGCGACCGAACAGCAGGAAGGCGAACAGGGCGAAGACGCCGAGGAACAAGACGCCGAGGACGCAGATTCCGAAGACGCAGATATGGAAGGCGTATCCGCCGAAATGAGCGGCTCCGAGTCCTCCGAGATGGAGGAAATGGATGTCGAGGACGGCGACGAATCAATGTCCGAGCAGGGCCAGGAAGAAATGATGCCCGGCACCGGCGACGAGGATGGCGAACAATCCGAGAACCAGCGGCGCCCCGATGGCAGTGGACCGGGTGGTTCGCGTGAACCGATGTACAAGCCCTACACGGTTGAATATGACGAGGTCGTCGAAGCTGAAGAGCTGTGCGACCCGGATGAACTCGCACGGCTGCGTCATCATCTGGACCAGCAGCTTGCCAACCTTCAGGGCATTATCGGTCGCCTGGCCAACCGGTTGCAGCGCCGTCTGCTTGCGCAGCAATCGCGGTCATGGGAATTCGA
>CAJQLI010000066.1 GCA_905479125.1 uncultured Alphaproteobacteria bacterium
CCTGATGCTGAACGCTACGCCGAGTGCATTCTTGAAGCCGGTATATTTCGAATACACAAATGACATCAGACAATCGGGCCAGGACCTTCTGAAAATCGTCAATGATATTCTCGATCTGTCGAAGGTCGAAGCCGGACGGCCTGAACTGCACGCAGCGTCGGTCAATATTCCTGCCATCGTCCGGGCCATCGTCCAACGATTATCGATCCAGGCCGAAGAATCCAACCTCACAGTATCGACGCGATTTTCAGACAACCTGCCACCCCTGCTGGCGGACGAACTGAAGCTGAAACAAATTCTGATTAATCTGCTGGCGAACGCGATCAAGTTCACCCCTTCGGGCGGCTTGATAACAATCTCTGCTGATTTCTCTGCCAATGCAGGCCACCTGATCAAGGTGTCGGATACCGGGATCGGCATCGCGCCCGAGGATATCGACAAAGTCCTGGCGCCGTTCGTACAGGTCGATTCGAGCCTCAGCCGGAAATATGACGGCACGGGTCTCGGACTACCGCTCGCCGCTTCGTTTGTCGAAATGCATGGCGGCTCCCTGAAGATCGTGAGTGACGTGGGCGCCGGCACAACCGTCGAAATCCGGTTTCCTCCCGGGAAACCCGAACTGACCGGGCACCAACCAAACGATGTTGCCCTGACACTTGAACAGGCGATGGAGCTGATTTCCGAGCAGGAACATGCAGGCTCGTGTGTAATTACCAACCCGAGACTGCCGGACAATCCGATTGTTTACGTCACACCCGAATTCGAAAAGCAGACGGGCTATACGCTAACTGAAGTTCTCGGCCGGAATGGTCGTTTTCTCCAGGACCCCATGACGGCCCCTGAATCCGTGGCAGCTATCAGGGACGCAATCCGGGAAATGGCGCCGGTGCAGATAGATATTATCAATTACCGGAAAGACGGCAGCCAATTCCGCAATCAGGTGTCGATTCGACCAACCCGGGACACCAAAGGTGAAGCCACCTTGTTTGTCGCAACACAGTCGACCATCGACGACGCACAGCACGGGAGTCCTGCCTGACACGAGCCTGGAACTACTGCTGCTGCCTGGTGCACTGCCCCCCCCTTAACCGACCCCGGGCGACCCCAGGTTGCAAAGCATAAATCGTACGCCAATTTTTTCGGGACACTCATTCAAGCCTGTTAAGCAGAGACGTTTCGTGCGAGTTTCCCGCCCCTGGAAAAATTTTTTCCACACTCGATTTTTCCGCCCGCCGCATCAGTTAAAAGGCATTCTAAATGAACATTCGGACCATTTGGCGCATGCTCGCTCTGGGTGTGTGTATTGCGGGAACTTCAGGCATCACAACTGCCAAGTCCGACACCAAGTCCAATACTCATCCTACGCCGGCCCTTTCTAAAAACGCGGGAAAAATTCAGAAAACGCCGATCCCGCTTGTTTCGGGCTTCCAGACCCTGCTTTCGACCGAATACCGGAAAGGCAAATCGAGCGGTCCGGTCTGCGGCGGCCTGGTAAACGGCAAGCCGCAACCAAGTTGCGAGAAAAAACCTGCCGAATTCGCGTCAGCGGCGCTTGGCAAATGTCCAAACGGGTCGTTTTTCGATATTGGCCTTTGGCAGTGCTGGGCCTGTCCGAAGGGATACACACGCACCCTTGCAGCAGTCGATACGCCGCAGGCCTGCAGTCGCGTCAACAAGAAGATCAGCGGCGCGTTCAAAAAGGCGACATTCATGGGGCACGTGTGTCCCAAAGGCACGTTCCATGACGGTATCCGGGACGGCGAATGCCGAAAATGCCCGTCGGGATATAAACGATCTGTCTTCCATGTGGATACGGAGATTGCCTGCCACCAGCCGGCAGCAGAAAGCCTGATCAGGATTACCAGACATTCTCGCGCCGTTTTGGATCGGCCGACCATTCACAAATGCCCCGTGGGGCAGTTCATCGATGGTATCGATAATTATTGCTATAGCTGCAAATCAGGTTACAGCCGCACCGGCTATTCGGTGCGCGACTCGCGCGCCTGTTCGCGCGTAATTGCGGAAAAATGGGCTAAATCGTCGGTTGTCCAGAAAGCCGTGTGCGAACCCAGCGAGTTCAAGGATGAGCTTTATCAGCGCGACGCTCACGGCAAAACCGTTATCAGCAAGATCGTACAAGCCAGGGGCGGCTCTTGCTGGACCTGCCCCGACAAGTTTACCCGAACCGTCTACGCCGTAAATACGAGCAAGGCCTGTGAAAAAGGCGGCGGCATCGAATACAAGGCCGCGTCACAGGAGGCCGACCTCACCTGCCCGGCCGGGCAGACATTCGATTTCATCGGATTGACCGCCGCCGATATCCGGTCGCGTCCCGAGCTCAAAGGCAGGAGTATCAGCCCCGTGACGAGCGGCACCTGCTGGACATGCCCGACCGGTTACGACCGCACTTTGTCGGGGGTAAAATCAGCAGCCGCGTGTGAAGCCAAACTGATCGAATGGTATTCCAGGCCGTTCGACGAACCCGGCATGTTCGCGCTGAACGGCGCTGCCAGCGTTCTGCTGGATCTTACGACACGGCACCCCGAATTCATCGCCGCCAGTATCCGGGAAGTGGCAAAATCGCGCGCGAAATTAACCCCCGGTCTGAGCGAGGCCAAAGCGCTCGAACTGGAAAAGAGGCGGTTTGCCTATGAA
>CAJQLI010000067.1 GCA_905479125.1 uncultured Alphaproteobacteria bacterium
GAAAGGCGCCTATGTCGGCATGCTGGCCGAAAGCTGGTCGGTCGATAAAGCAGATCCGAATATCTGGACATTCAAACTGCGCCAGGGACTTAAGCGCCATGTCGACGGCAAGGAACTGACATCTGAAGACGTCGTGCATTCCATCACCCGGATGGGCACCGACCCGCAGACCCGTCAGAAACAGAACGTCAAACACGTCAAGTCCGTAAAGGCGATCGACAAATACACCGTCGAGGTCGTCACCAAGCAGCCGACCGCGCCGCTGCTCGAATTCCTGTTCGACCGGGTGATGATCACCGGCAAGGACCTGTTCGACAAGCACGGCCCGAAAGTTGCCGACCGTCAGTATCCGCTCGGCTGGGGGCCCTACAAGCTGAAAGAAATCGTCATCGGCCAGCGCATCGTGCTGGAAAAAGACCCGGCGAGCACTTTCGCCAAGCCGGAAAACCCCGATACGCTCATCTTCCGGATCATGCGTGAGCCGGAACAGCGGGTTACGGCGCTGCTGAACAACGAAATCCAGATCGCGCAGTTCATTCCGCCGCATCTGGGACCGCGGATCAAAAGCGCGACCAATGCGAACCTCGTACCGACCAGCTCGGTTGAACTGATGTTCCTTGCAATGAGCCCGAAGAAGAAGCCGTTCGATAATGCAACGGCACGTAAAGCCGCCTGTATGGCAATCAACCGCGATGCCATCATCAAGGCAATCCTCGGCGGCCAGGCCGAACGGCTCGACGCTCCCATTGGCGAAGGTCAGTACGCTTACAACCCTGCTGATGCTGCCAAGATGAAGGTGCCCTACGATCCGGCAGCAGCTAAAGCACTGCTCGAAAAAGCTGGCCTCGTCGGCGCAGAGATCGAGCTTGAAACCCCGGTCGGGCGTTACGTCAACGACAAACAGATCACGGAATCGATGATTCCGATGCTGAATGCCGTCGGCTTCAAAGCGAAGCTGAAGACCCCGGAATGGCCGACATTGTGGGCCAACGTGCAGAAGGGCAACGTGCCGTTCTTCTACATGGGTCGTGGCGGTGTCGTTGATCCGTCCCCTGCCTTCGCCCAGTACTTTGAAACCGGCGGTTCGCCGCGTATCGGGTTCTCGAGCGCCAAGGTGGACGCCCTTCTTCAGAAAGAACGCGCCACGTTCGATCCAGAAGAACGCAAGAAGGTAATCAACCAGGCATTCGCTCAGATCGTCGAGGAACAGCCCGCCTGCTTCATGTGGAAGCACAAGCTGCTCTACGGTATCTCGAAGGGTGTTGCATATACCCCGAACCCGACCGGCAAGGTCTGGGGTTCCGAAATCGCGGTTAAATAAACGGGACAACCGCACCGGGTGGGGGGCGACGCGTTCATGCGCCCCCCACCACCTTCTACCCCTCCATATTCTGGTCGTTAACGGATCACAACTGACATGCTGAGCTATATCGTCCGCCGTATATTGGGAACCATCCCTGTTATTCTGCTGATCTCGCTGCTTGTCTTCATGCTTGTGCAGGCAGCCCCGGGAGACCCTGCGGATCTGCTGCTGTCCGACGAGGCGACCAAGGAAGATATCGACGACGCCCGCAAACGCTGGGGTCTGGACCAGCCTATTCACGTCCAGTACGGCAAGTTTCTCATTGCCGCCCTGCAAGGCGATCTCGGCACGTCGTTCCGTTATACGGATCCGGTTGTTACGATGATCGTCGACCGTTTGCCGGCCACCATCGAACTCGCCGTGGTCTCGATTCTTATTGCGCTGATTGTCGGCATCCCACTCGGCGTCTGGGCGGGCGCCCGACCCAATTCATGGATCGACAATGTCGGCTCGTTTGTCGGTTTTTTTGGCATCAGCATGCCGAATTTCTGGTTCGGCATCATGCTCATCCTGGTCGTATCGGGCTATTTCAACCTGCTTCCCTCAGCCGGGCGCAGCACATACGGTGTCGGCGGCCCGCCGATCACCGGGTTCTTTATTCTCGATAACATTATTCACGGCGACTGGAACGCCGTCCGCGACGGGATTTCCTATATCATCCTGCCGGCGGTCGCGCTGGGGACGAACATGATGGGTATCCTGATGCGCGTGACTCGCTCGTCGGTGCTCGAAGTCATGCATGAGGATTTTGTCCGGACTGCGCGCGCCAAGGGTGTTCGCGACACGGTCGTACTGTGGCGCCACGTCGTCCGCAACGCGCTGATCCCCATCATCACCGTCGTCGGGCTCGAACTCGGCACGCTTCTATCGGGCTCCATCATCGTCGAGACCGTCTTTTCATGGCCGGGCAGCGGCTCCTTGCTGATCTCCGCGATCACCAGCCGCGACTACCCGCTGATCACGGGCACTGTTCTGACCTATACGCTCGCCTTCGTGATCATCAACTTCATTATCGACATTCTATATGGAACGATCGATCCGAGGATCCGTTTTGACAAATAGCGCCCTCCCCACACCCGACGCACAGAACGTGACGACCATAGATGACGCACAAAGCGTCATGCCGGATCTACCGCGGCGCGCGCGGATACTGAAAACGCTGCGTCCGTGGCTGAAGCCGAAAATCGTGCTCGGCGGGACTGTCGTCTTCATGCTGGTTTTTATCGGTATTTTTGCACCGGTGATCGCACCATACGACCCGAACGGCCAGAACCTCATCAACGCCCTCCGGGCGCCGGGCTGGTTCAGCGAGCCGCATTTTCTCGGCACCGACCATGTTGGCCGCGACATCCTCAGTCGTATTATTTACGGCGCCCGCATAAGCCTGGTGATAGCGGCCACTGTTGTCGTGATCTCGGGCGTGATCGGTATCGGCCTCGGGGCGATCTCCGGCTTTTTTGCCGGCCGGACCGATTTCCTGATCCAGAAACTGGTCGAAGTCGTCTGGGCGTTTCCGCCACTGCTGCTCGCCATCGCGATCATGGCGTTTTTCGGACAGAGTCTCCTGATCCTGATCGTCGCCCTTGTCGTCCAGCGCTGGATTCCCTATTGCCGGGTCGCGCGCGGTCAGGCGCTGTCGCTGCGCACGCGGGACTTCGTGGATGCCGCCCGGTCCCTCGGCGCTTCCAATACACGGATCATTACCCGGCATGTTCTGCCGAACCTCATTCAGGCCGCCATGGTCATCGGCACTTTCGCCATGGCGACCGCGATTATTGCCGAGGCGAGCCTCAGCTTCCTCGGCCTCGGCGTCCCGCCCGCGATTCCGACATGGGGTAGCATGCTGGCGGATGGGCGGACCTATATCAGCACGTCGTGGTGGCTGGCGCTTTTCCCGGGTCTGTGTATCTTTTTCACCGTGCTCGGCATCAACATGCTGGGCGATGGCATGCGCGACCTGTTCGACCCCCGATTGAAACGCTCCGGCCAGGGCATGGGCTGACCCCCACCCCGGCTCCAAACGAACCAACTAACTGAGAAAGGCGACATCATGACCGAACGTATCTGGGACAAGTTCCTGACCGAACGTGACAAGCAGGTCTTCGCGAAAGGCGGCTGGGCCGCGAATGCCGGCGGCGGCAAAAAACCCGCATTGCTGATCATCGACGTGAACTATGCGTTCTGCGGTGAACAGTCCAAGCCGATCCTCGAAGCAGTAGAAGAATGGCGCACGTCCTGCGGCGAGGAAGCCTGGGAAGCCCTGCCCCACATCCGCACGCTGATCGACAAATGCCATGAAAAAGGGATTCCCGTTATCTACACCACCGGTACCATTCGCGATGATGGCTGGGACAAGGGCAGCTGGGCGTGGAAAAGCTCGCGCAGCGACGAAGACACTTCGGACGGCGCGCCGCCTGCCCGGACAAGCAACCGGGACGGCAACGACATCATGGATGAGATCGCCCCCTCGCCGCAGGACATCGTGATCCGCAAGCTGAAGCCGAGCGCGTTCTATGCAACGCCGCTTGTGTCGTTTCTCAATGACCTCGGCGCAGATTCGCTGATCGTCACCGGCACGACCACCTCGGGCTGCGTGCGTGCCTCCGTGCTGGATGCTTTCAGCAACAACTATCGCACCGTGATCGTCGAGGAAGGCTGCTTCGACCGCTCGCAGGCGTCGCACGCCATCAACCTGTGCGACATGCATGCGAAATATGCCGATGTGGTCCAGATGGACGAGGCGATGGAGTACATCGAGGGCATCGATGAGACCTATAACCTGCCGACAGGCTGAACACGGCAGGCAAAGCACAACAATACGAGGAAGATATGGCATCGAAAGCAGAGTTCGAAAACCATTGCTGGGCCGATATCATGAAGCCCGAGGATCTGGAAACATATGCGCCCTATGCCCGCGAAACGGGCATAGGTGATAACCCGGCCCTGCTTGTGATCGACCTGTACAACCTGGTCTACAAGGGCGGGCGTAAATATCCCCACGAACTGGAAAAGGACTTTCCCAATAGCTGCGGTATCTATGCCGATGACGCAATCGCGCCGACGCAACAGCTGATCGCCGGATGCCGCGCGGCTGGCGTGCCGATTTTCTACATCACCACCCAGTTCAATCCGCACCGCGTTGCGTCGACCCGGCGCACGAATATCAAGATGGTCGCCGAGGATTGCGAAATCCATGATGCCTTTGCGCCACACCCGGAAGACACCGTGTTCCGCGAGGAACGCCCCAGCGCCTTCTTCGGCACGCCGCTGATCGCCCATCTCAACGAACGCCGTATCGACAGCCTGATCGTGTGCGGCGAAAGCACATCGGGCTGCGTCCGCGCGAGCGTGCTGGAAGCCCACATGTACGGCAAGCATGTCTCCGTGGTCGAGGAATGCTGCTTCGACCGCTGCGAAATCACCCACAAGGTGAACCTGTTCGACATGCACCACAAATATGCCGACGTGATGCACCTGGACGAGGTGCTGTCCAGCGTGTCGCTTATGAAGGCGGCCTGAAGCCGGTTTCATCGCCGGTACAAACGCAATAGGATCGACACTCTAAGCTCGTCAGGAGACGTCGATGGCGGTCGAGACTATTCACACCTATTGCGCCATGTGCACGTCACGCTGCGGCGTGATCGCGACGATCGAAGATAACGTCTTCACGAAGGTCACGGCCGACCCCGATCATCCCAATGGCTGCATCTGTATGAAGGGGGCCGCGGCGCCCGAAATGGTCTACTCGCCGGACCGGTTGCGCCAACCGATGAAGCGTACCCGGCCCAAGGGCGATCCCGATCCGGGCTGGGAGGCGATCTCCTGGGACGAGGCGCTCCGCACCATCACCGACAGGTTGACCGGGATCAAAGCCGAAAGCGGGGCCGAGGCCGTTGTCTTCGGCTGCGCCACGACGGCAGGGGCGGCGACAGAAGACATGCGCCCCGGGCTTGAACGTCTCACCGGCCTGTTCGGCAGCCCGAATTATCTCGCCCCCGGACATGTCTGTACCTGGAACCGCACCTTCGGCTCCAAGTTCACCTATGGCGCGCCGACGCCGCGGATCGAGCTGGACCGCACGGAGACGATCCTGCTCTGGGGGGTAAACCCGCAGGTGACGGAACCGGCCCACGCAAAGCGCATCAGCCGGGCCATGAAGCGCGGCGCGAAACTGATCGTGATTGATCCGCGTGAACACGCGCTGGCGAAAAAAGCCGATTGCTGGCTTCGTGTCCGTCCCGGTAGCGACGGTGCGCTGGCGCTGGCGATGACCCACGTGCTGTTTGACGAGAAATTATACGACGAAGCCTTCCTGCGCGACTGGACCAACGGGCCGTTGCTCATCCGCGACGATACCGGCACGCTGCTGACCGGCGCAGACGTCGACCGGGAAGGTAGTGCTCGGAACTACTTTGTCGGACGGGATGGCACGGCCATACCCTGGACAGGAGACTCCAGCACTACGGAGCAAAAAACCGACGTATTTAGCCGATTTGACGTAACCCTTGCCGACGGTACGGCGGTGTCCTGCCGTACAGCGGCACAGGCTTTACGCGATCTCGCCGCGGGGTATGCCCCGGAAATCTCGGCCGGTATCACCTGGGTCGCCGCTGAAGATGTCCGCCGGGCTGCGCGGATGTTCGCGACGGACCTGCCGTCATGCTACGAAAGCTGGACCGGCACCGAAATGCATTCGGACGCCATGCAGATGAACCGCGCGATCCACTGTTTCTATGCGCTGACCGGTCAGTTCGATGCCCCGGGAAGTAACGTGGAATTTGCGGCCCCGGCCATCCGCCCGGTCGGCGCCGCGGAATTCCTGTCACCGGAACAGGACGCCAAGCGCCTCGGCCTGGCGGAACATCCGCTCGGCCCGCCGCGGGACCCGGGGCTGGTTCAGCATTCCCGGGTCTACCGCGCCATCCTCGACGCCGATCCCTATCCCGTCCGCGGACTGGTGCTGTTCGGCAGTAATGTTCTGATCGGCCATGTGGACCCTGATCGCGGACGCGCCGCGCTCGAAGCACTGGACTTCTATGCCCATATCGACATGTTCGACAATCCGGGTGCGGCCTATGCGGATATCCTGCTGCCCGCAAGCACGACATGGGAATCGCCAGCGGCGCGGGCGACGTTCCGCGGCGATGCCGATACCGGGCGCTGGAGCCAGTACAAGGCAGCCGCCGTGCCACCGCAGCACGACTCGCTCCCCGATCTCGATATTATTTTCGATCTCGCGGCACGGCTCGGCTTCGGCCCTGAATTTTTCGACGGCGACCAGGATGCAGCGTGGGACCATCACCTGTCCCCTGCCGGGCTGACCATGGCGGACTTGCGCGCGCAGCCATCCGGCGTGCGCTCGGATCTCGCAACCCGCTACCGCAAATATGCAGAGACCAGTCCGGATACCGGGAAAGCGCGCGGTTTCGCAACACCGACAGGCCGGATGGAACTATACGCCACAGCTTTCCCCGCGGCCGGGTACGATCCGTTGCCGCGCTATTCCGAACCGGTCGACAGCCCGATGGCGGAACATTCGGATTATCCACTGGTGCTGACCAGCTTCCGTATCATGCAGTTCATCGGCCCGCAGAACCGCAACACGCCGCGCCTGCGCGGGAAACAGCCCGACCCGTTCATGGAAATTCATCCCGACACGGCAAAGGCCGCCGGTATAGCCGACGGCGACTGGGCGATCGTGGAAAACACGAACGGCCGCGCACGGCTCAAGGCGAAATACACAGCGTCGATCCATCCACGCGTGATCACCGCCCCTTATGGCTGGTGGCAGGAATGCACCGAGCTGGACCTGCCGAGCCATGACCCGTTCGGTGCGGACGGCGCAAACCTGAACCGGCTGGTCCCCGATGCGGATATCGATCCGATCAGCGCGTCGGTGCCGCACCGGTCGCGGATGTGCCGGGTGATGGCGTTGCCCCTGTGCTAATCCGTTTACCTCAAGATCGCCGCTGCCCGACGAATATCGCAATCCTCCCTCAGGCAAATCTGCGGCGAACCAGGTCAATCACCACATAAAAATCATCTTACGGCTATCGTTGCCTTCAAACA
>CAJQLI010000068.1 GCA_905479125.1 uncultured Alphaproteobacteria bacterium
CTGCCACCCGCCGCCGCCAACCGGTCACGCGCCTGTATCGCCAACGGCGCAAAACGCCGGTTGAAACCGACCTGCAGGAAGGCATCCGACTGCAATCGAGCGCGGATAACGGTATTCAGTTCTTCACGATCAAGCGCCAGCGGTTTTTCGACCATCACGTTCTTGCCCGCCGCCAATGCGCGAGCCGTCAGCGATGCATGGGTCGAATGCGGGGTCGTGATCAGGACGGCGTTGATCTCCGGGTTATCGAAAATGGCCGAATCGTCGGTATCGGCATGGGAAAACCCGAAACTGTCGGCAGAATGGTCGGCGGAAATCCCGCGCTGGGTGACCAGCGTGTGAAGGTCGACCGAATCGATCTTCTTCAGTCGCGGCAGCAGAACCGTGCGCGCAAAATTTCCCGCGCCGATCACGCCAAGAACGCATTTGCCGGACGCGGGTTTCCCCGTCGACACGGATACCGGTGTGCGCAGTGTCGGTGACTTTTCTTTCGGTGCCTTGTCGTATTCGAGAATCACGCCGAGATGCGGCTCGGTATTGTTCGACACCATGTCATAGGCTTTTTCCGCATCCGCAAACGGAATTTTATGCGTGATCATCTGTTCAACCTGCAAACGATGATCTCGGCGGCGCGACATCAGTCGGACGGTTTCTTCGAGGTTGCGCGTCTCGGTCCAGCGCACGAAACCAACCGGGTATTTGACGTGGCGGTTCTCGTAATCGGGATCGTAACGCCCGGGCCCATACGACCGCGAGACCACGACAGAGAGTTCCTTTTTCATGAACAACCGGTAATCGAACTCGGTCCCGGTGATCCCGACCAGGCTGATTTTCGCCTTGTCGCGGGCGATATTCGCTGCCGTATCGAACGGCTCACTCGAATCCGTCGCCGCCGCGATCACGACGCCATCGCAGCCGCGCCCGCCGGACAGGTCCATGATCGCCGCCGTGGGATCGCCCTGTGACAGGTCGCAGACCAGTTCCGCACCGGCATAGGTCGCAAGCTTGAGACGTTCGGCATTGTAGTCGAGCACGACGACGCGGCAGCCCGCCAGGTCGAGAAACTGTGCTGCCAGCTGGCCGACCAGCCCGGCACCGATAACGGCGACGACGTCGCCAAGTTGGGGTTCCACAAGTCGCACACCGTTCATGGCAATCGCGCCCAGCGTGCCGAAACAGGCTTCTTCGTCGTTCACGTCATCGGGGACCGGCGCACAGAGATTTTCCGGCACCGCGTTCATTTCCGAATGATTGGCGAGCCCGGCACCCGCAATCGCGACCCGCTGGCCAACCCTGAATTTTCCTTCGAGACCGGCACCGACCTCGACCACCTCACCGACCGCCGAATAGCCGAGCGGCAAAGGCTCGTCCAGCCGCGCCATGACGGCGCGCATGGTGGCGCCGATGCCGTCGCGCTTTGCCTTGTCGAGCACCTTGCGCACCAGGTCGGGCCGCGCCTTGGCCTTGGCCGCCAGGCTCTTCTTGGCAAAGTTCACGACCATGCGTTCCGTGCCCGCCGAGATCAGCGAAGCGCGCGTGCGCACCAGCAGGTGGCCCGATCGGACCTTCGCATCGGGGACTTCTTTCAACGCCAGCTTGCCTGAACGCGCGCTCTGGACGACCTGTTTCATTTACGCAACCACATCTTTCAAAATTTCCCGCAATCTATGCCGCCATGTCAGGCAGGTCCAACTATCGCCGCACATAGATCGAATCTTCCTGCCGGACGCGGCCGGTATGTTTCGAGTTGAGCTGACCCAACGCGCCTTCATAGGCGAAACCCCGCGCCGTGAGGAACCGGTAAATTTCATCGAACCCGGCGGCCCCATCGTAGGATACCTCGAACGGCGATTCGATGATGATCGCCGACACGTCGTCGAGCCGTTCCCCGGCCCCCTGCAGGACTTCAAGTTCCGCGCCCTGAACATCGATTTTGACCAGCATCGGGCCCTCTATTCCGTCCAGAAGCCCGTCGAGCCGGCGGAGCGGTACAGGCTCTGTCCGCACGACGCCATCGGCCGTACGGTCATCGTGAAACGCCTCGGTCGGCTGGTGAATAGAGCTGTTCTGGTCATTCGCCGTCACAAACAGATCGATCGTGCCGTTTTCCGCACCAACGGCGCAGGACTCGATCCGTACCCGCGGATTACCGGCATAGTACCGGTTGGCCTTTTCCGCGAGCGCCGCATTGGGCTCGATACCGAGGATGTCCGAACCGGGCCACAGGCGGCTCGCTAGATGCAGGAACTGGCCGTGATTAACGCCGATATCCACGACGGTCACAGGTGCGAGATCGGCGAGCCACGGCTTGATATATTCATATTTCGGCCATGCGCCTTTGACCCGGGGGAAACGCCATACGAAGCGCAACATCAACAGAATTTTCTCGATCTTCCGGATGCGTTCCGACGGATCGGATGTCAGCCTGAAACTCATACGCTCGCCCTCATGATCCGGCGGTCTCCGCAGTATCCAGTGACCGGCACCATAGCTCCATCGCCATCATCGGGAACAGGGTGAAAGCCGCATCGACGCGCTGGGCAAAAAAATCGTCTTTAAGCGCGGTGACGGCATCGGCATCAAAAAGGCCGCGCGACGAGACTGCCGCGGTCGATGTGAGATCTTCCATCATGTCCCTGGCCGGTCCCTGCAGCCAGCTGCGCACCGGTACACCGAATCCCTGCTTGGGGCGGGTCAGTATTTCAGCAGGCAGACGGTCGCGCTGGGAGGCCCGCAGGATGCGTTTGGTTTCGCGCAAGCTGATCTTCGCCGAAAGCGGCAATTGCATTGCATGGGCGACCAGCCGGTGATCAATCAGCGGCACCCGCACTTCCACGCCCGCCTGCATGGCCATCTTGTCGGTGTAGTTCAGATTATGGTCGGGCATGAAACCGTTGAGTTCGAGATCGAGGAAACGCTCGACGGGATGATGACCCCGCGTGCGATCAAGCGATGTCCGCAAACCCTCGGCTATACCGTCAGCCGGCATTGCATCACGCAGCCCCGCGGCCAGAAGCGTCCGCCGGCGGTCCGTACCGACGGCCGAATAGCTCATCCCGTCGGCGAGCATTTCATCCTCGGGCATCGACAGCAGTGAGCCGATGCGCTTCAGACGGCGGCCCAGGATGCTGGATGGCGGGAACATTCCGAGCATCGCCGAGCCGAGACTGCGCAGACCCGGCACCCGGTTTGCCTTCGCCCAGATCAGACCTGCCGTATGCCGCCCGTAGCCTGTGAACAGGTCATCGCCACCGACACCCGACAGCAATACCTTGATGCCATTTTCGCGTGCGGCACGGGCCAGCAGCAATGTCTGTACCGCGGCAAAATCCGCCGTGGGTTCGTCGAGCTGCCAGATCATATCGGGCAAAGCGGCGATCAGGTCGGCATCGGTCGTCACCTCTATCAGCTTCACACCGAGGTGCTTCGCGACGGTACGCGCATGGGTCTGGTCGTCGCCAAAATTATCGGTGCCTGAATCGGGCTTGGTCACGGCGGCACAGAAGGTGGTGATTTTCGACGGGTCGGTCGCGCGGCACATGGCGGCAACAATGGCGCTGGAATCGACGCCGCCCGACAGCAACGCGCCGACCTCGACATCGGCGACCATCTGATCGGCGACAACGCGATCAATCATGTCGCGCAGCGCGATGGCGTCATTCGGATTCGCCGGAGCCGCATCGTCGAATTGCGGTGTCTGGTAGTAACGTGACGGCGTGACAGCACCATCCGCCGTGACCGTGAGCGCGCAGCCGGGCCGGAGTTTCTTGACGGCGCGGAGCATGGTGTTTTCACCGGCCGTCCACAGAAATCCAAGGTGATCGCCAACGGTCGCGGCATTGATCTCGCGCGGCAGATCGGGGCAGAGCGTCAGCGATTTAAGCTCGGACGCGAATATGAAACCCTGCGGCAGAACAGCGTAATAGAGCGGTTTCACACCCAGGTGGTCGCGGGCGATCGACAGCACACGGTCGCGCCGGTCCCAGACGGCGAAAGCGAATATACCATTCAGGCGTTTGACGCACTCCAGCCCGTCACGAGCGAAAAGGGCGAGTAGGACCTCGGTATCCGACCCGGTGCGGAACACCGCACCGGCCTGTTCAAGTTCGAGCCGCAGATCGCGGAAATTATAAATTTCGCCGTTATAGGTCAGGACATACCGGTCATCCGCACTGCGCATCGGCTGGGCCGCCGCATCCGACAGATCAATGATCGACAGGCGCCGATGGCCCAGCGCCACACCCTCATCCGACCAGAGCCCATCGCCATCCGGCCCGCGATGGGCGATTGCCGCCGTCATCGCTGCTGCCAGCGCCGGAGACCAGGAACCGACGAATCCCGCTATGCCGCACATGTCGGCGGTCCTATTTCTTCGCCGGCCCGCGGTCGCGGACCAGTTCCCGGTGCTTCATCTGTATCTGCCAGAAATGAACCCCGCGCGACACGGCGAAATCAAAGCCGGCGCGCCCGTCGAGAAAACCCATTTTCACGACATAGCAGAAGAAAAACGCAATGAACGGCTTGAATGGCAGCCGCGCGAATAGCGGCTTCAGGTAGCGCCGGAGAAACGGCTGGGCATCTTCGTTCCGGAAATAACTGCCGTTGTACTGAACGATCGATTCCCAGTCGGAATATTTATTGTGGCGGTCGAAGAAGTGATAGAGCGATTCTTTGTCTTCGTGGACCATCCGGTAATCGAGCACCGCCGTGGTGCCGTCCACCGGCGGCTGATAGTGCATTTCGTTATCGCCGAGGACCGTGACTTCCAGGTCGTCATATTCCTGCCAGCGGGTCTTTGCATGCTGCATCAGCGCCAGCTTGTATATGCGCTGGCCATGGCGAAGCATCCGCCCGGCAAAGAAATAATTGAACCCGAGAAAATACCCGGCATGCTTATCGCCATCACGCTTGAGCGTATCGGCGATTTCCTGCGCAAGGTCGTCGGGGACCTGCTCATCGGCATCGACCAGCATCACCCACTTATTCGCGAAAGGCAGGTTCTCGAACGCCCATTGTTTTTTCTTCGGGTATTTCCGGTTCCAGTCGAACGTGACGACCTTGGCCCCCATTTCCTCGGCAATCTCCCGGGTCCGGTCGGTGCTGTTGGAATCGACCAGCCACACCTCGTCAAACCGTTTCAGCGATTCAAGGCACAGCGCGATATTGGCCTCTTCGTTCAAAGAGATGGTGATGATGGAGACGGGGATTTTATCGGTCATAGACTCAGTCATGGGACGGTTTCAACTCACTATGGCGTCCGGCAAGGACATCTTCATAGGCCTTTTCGAGCGTGGGCGCGATGCCGTCCCACGAATATCTGTCGCGAACCAGTCGAATACCGTTCGCCACCATTTCAGACGCGCGAGCGGGGTGGTCGAGAATTTGCATTATATTCCGGGCCGTTATGTCGATATCACAGGGTCCGACCAGACCCGCCTCGGCGGATTCG
>CAJQLI010000069.1 GCA_905479125.1 uncultured Alphaproteobacteria bacterium
CAGAAAACCCATCAGAACGAACAGTGGTATAACAGCGAAAACGAAACTGTTGACGGTTTGATGGGCCGAAATCCAGAGCAGGTTCACCGCAACGATCATGTTTCCCTTGATCACCCAGGCGCCGACAAACGAAATCAACGCCAGAGTCACAGCGATATGCATGCCGAGATAAATAAGCACCAGCATGGCAACCACCGACAGGAGAGCAATTTCAAAAGCTTCCATCAGTTTTCAGTTCCCCGTTCGGTCGACAGGATTTCGAATGATCATGAGCTTGCCGGCGGATTAACAAGGTTTTTCGTGTCCCGGGCCGCCAACATCAGGAACTGAAGCCCGGTTAGCACACAACCGAAGAAGACAATCAGCAACCGGGGCCAATCGGGAAACGTGAACACGCCAACCACACCGACGTAATAATCACTGTCATAGGCCCCGACCCATTTGGGCCAGGCGATGGAGACAATCGCCCCCATCAACACGACCCCTGCCAGATAGAACACGACGTTCATCAGGTAACCGACGCGTGGACGCTTCTCGATCAACCGGGTTATCAGGGCGTCCGAACGCGTCATCGCACCTGACCGAAGGGTATAGGAAAGCTGGAGATACAGCACCGCGACGACCGACAACGTCACCAGTTCGGTCGTCCCCGCGATCGGGGCGTTGAAAAGAAAACGGCCCAGAACATCGCAAACCACCGCCAGCATCATCAAAAGGACCCAGACTGCGGCAAGCGCGTTTGTCGACAGGACCGCCGCCCCGAGAACACGGTCACACCAATCCAGAATTTTCATAACAAAGTCATCGGCAAGGGCCAGGTCATAAATAAGACAGGTCGGCAACGATGACGGCCCGGAGGCATGCAATGCTCTGCCGGGCCATCACTATTGTCATCAGGTCTTGCGACCGCGCCTTATTCCTTGTCCCAGTTACGGACAACTACCTGCTTGTTCGCCCGCATGTAGTCCATGAAGCTTGAGAGCATCTTGGTGCCGGGCAGGCCCGCTTTGTCCTGCCGTTCGGCCCAGGCCTGGGCCGTATTCGGCATCGCGAACGCCCACTTGCGGCGCTGGTCTGCAGACAGGGCCGTGGTGGTCTGGCCGAATTTCTCTGTGCAAACGCCCTTGCCCCAATTGGCGCCCCCAAGCGTCGCCCCATCAGACCCGGCCGTCCACGACGCCGAGGCCGTTTTGACGGCAGCCTGCACTTCGGCGGGCATTTTCTTCCAGGAATCCATATTCACCGTCAGAAGCGCATTCGAAATCGCGCCAAACCCCGGATCCAGCTGATGCGGCGTGACTTCGCAGAACTTGAACGCTGCCATGACCTGTTGCCACAGAACGCTGCCCTCGTAGACACCCGTCTTGAGCGAGCTGTATACCGTCGCCAACCCCTTCAGAATGACCGGCACGCCGCCAACCGACGACACCCAGGCCGCGTTGGTGCCGACAGCACCGATTTTCATTCCTTTCAGGTCCTCGACCCGGCTGATCTTCTTGCGCGTCCAGATGGCATAATTTTCAGCAGTTCCGGCGAGCGCCAGCACGGACTGATTGAACCGCTGCGCCTGTTTTCCCATCGCCGGATACTCGCCCAGCAGATGCGTCATCGCCGCCGTCGTGGTTTTAATATCAACGGAGGTAAACGGTGTGACGTAGCCGATCTGGTATAGCGAAAGTTTCGACGGATGAAACGGACCCGGCACCACGCCGATATCGCCCAATCCGGTCTGAACGCCTTCAAGTTCGCCGCGGACCTTTACAATCTGTCCGCCGAACCCGGTGATCCAGGAAACCTTGTAATTGCCCGTCTTGGCGAGGATTTCATCGACCTTCGGCATGAACGCCTTGATGGCTGCTCCAACCGGGGCATAGTGATGTGTATTTCCGGATATAACCGTGAGATTTATCCGCTTCGCTGCAGCTGCAGGCATCGCTGCCAATGCCGGCAATGCAATCGCGGCCGCGGCAAGCCCTATATATTTTGCGGGCAACCCAGTGTTCAGGAATGTCATCGTTTCCTCCTCGGGAATATTGGTTGAGTTTTTTTGATCTTTTCTTCCACGCCTATGAAAGTGCTTAAGATGGCGCATGTGAAAGTGCTTAAGATGGCGCATGTCAATTAACCCGGACGCACGGTCTGCTGAGATCGGGACGCGCCTCGATAAAATGGCGACACCTGAACGTGCCTGCCGGGCCGCGCGCACGGCGAGCAGGACCCCGGTGAGAACAACACCTTGGTGATGGAACACCCGCCAGAAACATTGGTGCCGAGAGTTCCGAGTTTCAATTTGCCGTTCTTGACCAACCGGGTTGTAGATCGCCGTGAATCACCCCGTCGGGGAGATAATCTGTCCCACAACACCCTGCTTTTTTATTCTCCGGACAAAAATAAAGCGGGATAGAGAGGAGCGAAGAAACGCGATCTTTCTTTTCATCAATACTGCACCCCGGGTACTCGTCGGGGTGCAGAAAAACTCCCGTGGAATGCGGCCATTGCGGCGTCCGTTCCGAAAACGGTGCAAATTGTCTATATCTGGTAGGAAAAACTGGCGGAGAGGGGGAGATTCGAACTCCCGAGACGCTTGCACGCCCAATAGTTTTCGAGACTACCGCATTCAACCACTCTGCCACCTCTCCGCTGGATGTCTTAATATCAGATTTTTACCGCCGGACAAGTTCCTTGAAACCACGCCAGATCGAAATCCGGTTCGTTCAACGCCCTATATCGCCGCAAAACCGCCCCACCGGCGTTCTCCCGATAAAATTTAGGGCTACATACCGGAATTCCGGGAAAATTCCCTGCGATTACCCGCCCGAAAACCGTTGACACAGAACAATCTCGGCGTATATTCCCGCCTCTCTCGAAATGAGCGTGAGGCCCTGTGCCCGGTTTTGTATGGCACGGCGTTATTTTTGCGGTCATTTTTTTGAATTACAGTTGCTCCACCGGCGCTGCCGGCGAGCCGAAAGCGGATAACAACCATGTACGCAGTGGTCAAAACAGGCGGAAAACAGTACCGCGTCGCCAAGGACGATGTCCTGACGGTCGAAAAACTCGACGCTGAAGCAGGCGCCGTTATCGAACTTGCAGAAGTTCTGGCAATAGATGACGGCAAAGGTCTGACCATCGGCACGCCGATGATCGACGGTGCGCGCGTTGCAGCGACGGTGCTGGAACAGAAGAAGGCCGACAAGGTCATCATCTTCAAGAAAAAGCGCCGGAAGAATTATCGTCGTACACGGGGCCATCGCCAGCCCCTGACGGTCATTCGCATCAGCGATATCCTTGCCAAGGGTCAGAAAGCGGCGGCAGCGAAAGCAGCCCCGGCAGCCGATGCGGACGCGCCGGCGAAGAAGGCCCCGGCAAAAGCTAAAGCAAAGGCGAAAGCCCCTGCCAAAGCCAAGACCGCGGCGAAAAAAGCGCCCGCAAAAGACAAGTCGGAAGACTGAGCCCAAACGAATTTTACTGGACAGTCACGTCCACAGGAGATTGAACGATGGCCCATAAAAAAGCTGGTGGTAGTTCCCGTAACGGTCGCGATTCCGAAGGTCGGCGCCTTGGCGTCAAGAAATTCGGCGGCGAGCAGGTAATCCCGGGAAATATCATTCTTCGTCAGCGCGGCACGAAGTGGCATCCCGGCATCAATGTCGGCATCGGCAAGGACCACACCATCTTTGCGAAGACTGAAGGCAAAGTAGCTTTCACGCGCAAAGCCGGCGGACGGGTCTTCGTGTCGGTTGACCCGGCGGCCTGAACAGGCCCGATAGTCTCCCGGTCCACCCTTTGAGATGGACCGGAAACATGCCAGATTTCGACATCTTTTAGGCCTCGTTCTGCCGGACGGGGCTTAAACGTGTTTGGATTTTGGCGAACCGGATAACAGGATCATGAAGTTTCTTGATACCGCAAAAATATTCGTCAAAAGTGGTGATGGCGGTGCCGGCTGCGTAAGCTTCCGGCGCGAAGCGCATGTCGAATATGGCGGTCCCGACGGTGGTGATGGCGGTCGCGGCGGCGATGTCATCGTGGAAGCTGTCGACGGCCTGAATACACTGATCGATTTTCGCTACCAGCAGCATTTCAAGGCCAAAACCGGTGGCCACGGCATGGGCAAGATGCGCTTCGGCGCCGGTGGCGACAGCATCACCATGCGCGTACCCGTAGGTACCCAGATTTTCGACGACGACAACCTGGTCATGCTCGCGGATTTCACACGTGTGGGCCAACGCGTCATCCTGCTGAAAGGTGGCCGCGGCGGACGCGGCAATACCCGTTTCAAGTCATCGCGCAACCAAGCGCCCCGGCGCTTCGGCACCGGCGAAGAAGGCGAGGAACGCTGGATTCGCCTGCGTCTGAAGCTGATCGCCGATGCCGGGCTGGTCGGACTGCCCAATGCCGGAAAATCAACCTTCCTGTCCGCCGTATCGCGGGCAAAACCGAAGGTCGCGGACTATCCGTTCACAACGCTCACCCCCGTGCTCGGCGTGGTCTACGTGGATCAGACAGAATTTGTTATCGCCGACATCCCCGGCCTGATCGAGGGCGCCCATGAAGGCGCAGGACTTGGACACCGGTTTCTTGGCCATGTCGAACGCTGCGGCGCGTTGCTGCATCTGATTGACTGCACCGAAGACGATATAGTCGGCGCGTGGAAAACGATCCGCGGCGAGCTTGAAGCCTATGGCGGTATCCTGGCGACGAAACCGGAAATCGTCGCGCTGAATAAAATCGATGCCATTCCCGAAGAGTTCATCGCAGAGAAAAAGGCCGAACTCGAAGCCGCGACGGGGGGCGATGTCATCGCAATCTCGGGCGCGACCGGCGCCGGCGTGGACGATGCGCTCCGCATTCTTCGCAGCACCATCGAGCAGAACCGGGCGGACGAAAAGGCAGAAGCCGAAATGCATATTCCCGTGCCGTCATGGACGCCGTAACAAAACAGACTGCCGACCGGATGACGGCCTCGCGGTGCCTGATCATCAAAATAGGCTCTGCCCTTCTGGTTGACGACACCACCGGCGAAATCCGGACCGACTGGCTGATCGGGCTTGGCGCCGATATCGCACGCCTGAAAGCGCGCGGCGTGAACGTTGTTATCGTCTCTTCAGGCGCAATCGCCGTCGGACGGACGCATCTTGGTCTGAAGGCCGGCGCGCTTGCGCTTGAACAAAAGCAGGCCGCCGCAGCCACGGGGCAGATCCGCCTCGCCCATGCCTGGCAGGAAACGCTGGCCGCTCACGACATTACGGTCGCCCAGATACTGCTGACCCCTTCCGATACCGAAGAACGCCGCCGTCACCTGAACGCAAGGGCGACGATCGAAACATTGCTCGAGATGGGAGCGGTCCCGGTAATCAATGAAAACGATTCCGTCGCCACCGAAGAAATCCGTTACGGCGACAACGACCGACTTGCCGCCCGCGTCGCCCAGATGATCAGCGCCGACACGCTTGTACTGTTATCGGATGTCGACGGCCTGTACCGCGCAGACCCGCGCCTCGATGCAACAGCGGAGCTCATCGCCGAGGTTGCCGAAATCACGCCCGAGATAGAAGCCATGGCGGGTACAGCACCGGCCGGCTATTCGTCGGGCGGGATGGTGACCAAGCTTGATGCGGCCAAGATAGCCACCACGGCAGGTTGCGCGATGGTGATCACCGACGGTAAACCGCGGGATGCCCTCACGCGTCTCGAAGGCGGCGCACGCTGCACATGGTTTCTCCCCTCGTCAGAGCCGATGACGGCACGAAAGCGCTGGATCGCGGCCGCCGTGGATACCGCAGGCGCCATAACCATCGACGATGGGGCCGTCGCCGCCCTCCGTGTGGGCAAAAGCCTCCTGCCCGCCGGGGTGACCCAGGTTGACGGCACCTTCGACCGGGGTGACGCCATCGCTGTCAAAACCCTGGACGGACGCATTGCCGGGCGCGGATTATCAGCGTATTCATCGTCGGATGCACGGCTGATCATGGGCCGGAAAAGCCGTGATATCGAAAACATTCTGGGCTACCGTGGCCGGGATGAAATGATTCACCGGAACGATCTTGTTACGGAATTGAGCGCAGCGGGGGCGCCGGAAGAATGAGCGTAGCAACGGCGATCGCCACAGGCATGGATGGCGACGACATAGCCGGTGAAATGGACAAGCTGGGCCGCCGGGCCCGCGCCGCTGTTCAGGAACTCGCCCTGGCATCCGCTGACACGAAAAACACGGCGCTGCGTGTGGCAGCCGCGACACTT
>CAJQLI010000070.1 GCA_905479125.1 uncultured Alphaproteobacteria bacterium
GATCAACGTTACCGAGTTGCTGCAACGGCACGGCGCGGATCACCGCCTGGCCAAGAAACTCTGCGCGGATGTCTGTCATGTGGCGGCCTATTCAAGGACGGTCGATGATTCCAAGGCGCTGGATCATGCGAACGGGCTGCCCGCGGTCGTTATTTCGGCGAGCGGCATGGCGACCGGCGGGCGGGTGCTCCATCACCTGAAACATTTTATCGGCGATCCGAGGAATGCGATCGTCTTCACCGGTTACCAGGCTGCCGGTACACGCGGTTCACGTCTGGTGCATGGTGACAGCGAAATCAAGATTCACGGCAAAATGTGGCCGGTGCGGGCTCAGGTCGAGGTGCTGCATAACCTGTCGGCCCATGCCGATTACGGCGAAATTCTCGATTGGCTGGGCAATTTCGATGCGCCCCCCAAACACACATTCATCACCCATGGTGAACCGGAAGCCGCGTCGTCCCTTGCGATGAAAATCCAGGACCGGATGTCATGGCAGGTTTCCGTGCCGCAATATCTGCAGGTAGAAGACCTGTAACTTTTCACGCCCCGCCGTAAACGTATTCCGGTATCAGTAAACCTCCGGCACGTACAGGTCGTCCGGTAATACCGAGCGCTCGTATTCGGGGTTGAATACCCGCTCGGGCAGGGCGATGCTTTCCTGCGGTACGTCCGTGTAGGGAACCTGCTGCAGCAGGTGATGCATACAGTTCAGCCGGGCGCGTTTCTTGTCGTCGCCTTCGACGATGTACCAGGGCGCTTCCGCAATATTGGTGCGTTCGAACATTTCTTCCTTTACCCGGGTATAGTCCTCCCACCGGATGCGCGATTGCAGGTCCATCGGGCTGAGCTTCCACTGCTTCATCGGATCCAGTATCCGCATCATGAAGCGAAGCTGCTGTTCCTGGTCGGTGATCGAAAACCAGTACTTGATGACCTTGATCCCGGACCGGGTCAGCATGCGTTCGAATTCCGGCACGTCCCGGAAAAACTCCTCGACCTGTTCCTCCGTGGCGAAATTCATCACGCGTTCGACGCCTGCGCGGTTGTACCAGGACCGGTCGAACAGCACGATTTCACCGGCGGCGGGAAGATGCGGCACGTAGCGTTGGAAATACCACTGCGATTCTTCGCGTTCGGATGGCGCACTCAGCGCGACCGTGCGGCAGATGCGCGGGTTCAGCCTTTGCGATATCCGCTTGATCACACCACCTTTGCCGGCGGCATCGCGGCCTTCGAACAGCACCACCAGTTTGAAACCGTTGGCGACGACCCAGTCCTGAAGGGCGACCAGTTCACTCTGCAGACGGATCAATTCGCGAAAATAGGTGCGGCGGTTCAGTGCCGATCCCTTAATCTGGTCGGCGATTTTGGGATAACCTTCGGGAAACCGGAGGTCGTCTATTTCCAGTTCAAGCTCTTCATCGAGGATGTCCTCAAGCTCGGTGTCGATCCAGGATGATTGATGCGGTGGATCCGGTTGATCTGTCATAACGGCCTTCCTGAGTTGGAGCGGGGCGGGGTCTCGGGCTGGTCGATAAGTATATAAGACGAATTCATGACAGTTTAGTGGCGGATGTTGCACCGGCTTGGATTATCCGGACCGCGGGCGCATATTGCCGCTTGGGACAAGTATCTGATTTTCGATGGGAGGCGTGTCATGACCGAAGGCTACAGGCTGATAACCGTCTTCAAGGCATTGCTGCGCAAGCCGAACGATCAGGTCGGTCGTCCGATGTCCATCCGCACCGCCGTGATCATCTGGCTGGTTCTGCTGATCATCAGCCTGTATGGCGCTTATGATTTTTACTTTGGTGTGTAGCCGGGGTCTGAAACGTTATTCAATGCGACGGAAAACGGCGGTCTGGATACCCATGACCGCCGTTTCGTCTTTGCGTCGGCAAATGTGTATCAGATGGAGCGTCTGCGCCGTGCTATTGCGAGACCGGCAATGCCGAGGCCGATGATTGTCAGGGCTGCAGGTTCGGGAATCTCCGCCGCAGCGAATTCCACATTCACGGTCAGCGAAGCGCCGGCTGGGAGGAAGGCTGCCCCGGCCTGGTTTACGTATACGTGTTGGCCGTCGAACGTCAGCGTCGGAACAAACCCGAAAGTATTGCTGTCGATCGAGACACCGATGATATCGGCCGTCATTGCGGTTAAGACCAGGCCATCGAACGCGGCGCCGCCGCTGAGGTACCAGGTATTAGAATAGGTAATCGTGAAGGACTCGTCAGCGATGTCAGCGGCGGGACCAAAGCTGCCGATGGAGGAAAATTCAACGCCGGTACCGACGACGGCATTCCCGCTGGAGAGATATACCGTACCGAGCGTTGGCCAGTGATAGTCGACCGAGACTGTCTCGCCGATAAAACCGGCCTTGGCCGGCGCGGACACCATCGTTCCCAGGATCGCTATTGATAGACAAAATCCGATTGCCGCAAACTTTACTACGCGCATTAATCCATTCCTTGTATTGAGCCGGAACCATGCCGGTAGGCGGCATGACGATTTCTTGGCTCGTATTTAAAGAAATAATGCAATTTCCGTACCAATTCAGAATATTGTTTTAATACAACAAGTTACCTTCCTGTTGCTCTCGGTAGTCATCCGGGGTGAGTTAAATGTGTAAGAAATTCCGACGCTGTTCCCGGCTTTGTGACGATTAATTAATTGGCTGACGATTAATTGATTGGGACAATTCGCAGCCCGCTCTATCTTTCAGGGCATTGAAGCCGGGAGAAAAAACAATGCTGACACGTTCGAAACCGACCTGGGAAATGCCCGAGTCCGAAGCGACCCCCGAAGCCGATTTCCTTAACCGGCGTGAATTATGCAAGACGATTGCCGCGGGTTCTATTCTGGCAGCGGGCTCGCTCCCGCTGATCGGCGCAGGTACCGCCTCTGCGGCGACCCCGGAGGATCCGTCCGCGGGCCTGTATCCGGCAAAGCGGAACGAGGCCTATAAGCTGGACCGCCAGGTCACGTCGGAAAAGATCGCGACCACCTACAATAATTTCTACGAATTCGGTTCGCACAAGAATATCTGGAAGGCCGCCCAGAAACTGCAGACCCGGCCCTGGACTGTCACCATCGATGGCATGGTTGAAAAGGAACAGAAGGTCGATATCGACACGCTGCTGAAGTCGATGCCGCTGGAAGAGCGCCTGTATCGCCACCGCTGCGTAGAGGCGTGGGCGATCGCCGTGCCATGGACCGGTTTCCCGATGAAGGCGCTGCTTGATTATGCGCGCCCGATGGCCGGCGCAAAATACGTCGTCATGGAAACCTTCAACGACAAGAAGATGGCGCCGGGTCAGCGCCAGGTCTGGTATCCGTGGCCCTATCTCGAAGCGATCACCATCGAAGAGGCGGCGAACGAACTGTCCATGATCGGCACCGGCGCCTATGGCAAGGTGATGCCCAAACAGAACGGTGCGCCGCTGCGGCTCGTTGTGCCATGGAAATACGGCTTCAAGCAGATCAAGTCGATCGTCCGCTTCACCTTCACGGACAAGCGGCCGAAAAGCTTCTGGGAACAGATCCAGCCGAAGGAATACGGTTTCTGGGCCAACGTGAACCCCGAGGTCGATCACCCGCGCTGGAGCCAGGCCACTGAAAAGCTGCTCGGTACCGGCAAGCGCGTGCCCACCCAGCTCTATAACGGCTATGCCGAACAGGTCGCCGGGCTGTACACGGAGATCCAGAAGAAAGAGAAAACCTTTTACTAGGCCGCCCGTCGCAGCCGTAAATGTATAGAGGCAGGCCGTGCGGCCTGCCTCTTTTCCGTGGTGGTGGCATATATGACCGCGCCTGTTTGGTGTCTGATTCTGTCGCTGCTTGATTATCTGACAGATTTTGCAACTTTTGCCTGTGCCGAAATCAGGCGGGGAGATGCATGGCGGGTGTTTCCTGATCGTTGGATGTGCGCTTGCACCGGCGGGTGTGCCCTGAATAGAAAAAACCCCGGAAACCAAGGTTTCCGGGGAAAGTTTAACAGGGAGGCTTCACGTCTGGGAGACGTAGGATCCTAAGACCCTCGGATCCGAAGATCCTCGCTGGGCGGACCCAGCTCGGGCAGAAAATCGAATTGATGTCCTACCACTCCTACTTAGATAGGCGCGCACCTGCCGAATGGGAATTGTCCGTTTGGTCAATCTGCTATGCAAAAAACGCATAGGTGCAATAATTGGAAACAATTGGGTTATTTGCGTTTGGCGCTGATGCTGCGGATCAGGAAGTCCCGAAAGGCGACAATTCGCTGCGAATGGCGCAGCTCTTCCGGATAGACCAGGAACACATCATAGGCGGGGCCTTCGTGTTTCGGCAGGATCGGCACCAGGTCATGGGCAAGCTGTCCCATGTAGTCCGGCAGCGAGGCAATCCCGAGCCCGCTCGCGGCGGCGCGGAACATGGCGTAGATGTTGTTTACCCGCAGAACCGGCTGACGTTCTTCCGCGCCTTCTTCGCGCCCGGCATACATCAGCCAGTTGATTTCCGTGTAGGGCGGGTGGAAGGAATCGTCATAGGCGATGATCTGATGGTTATCGAGATCTTCCAGTGTGGTCGGTGTCCCGTGATCCTTCAGATAGGTCGGCGACGCGAAAACCCGGTGGCGCATGCCCAGCAGCGGGCGGCGGATCAGGTCCGGCTGGGTCGGCGGTGACATGCGGATCGCAACGTCTGCCTGCCCCATGCTGAGATCCAGCTCGTCCTCGCTGACGATCAGGGTGACCTGGATGTCCGGGTATAGCTCGATGAATTCCTTCAGCCGTTCGGTCAGCCAGATGGAGCCGAAGGCGACGGCGGTCGTGATGCGCAGCGGTCCCTGCGGTTTGTCGCGCGCTTCCGATACCAAAGATTCGGCGATCGCGACCTTGGCGAATACGTCGCGCGCCGTCGAATACAGCGTTTCACCAGATTCCGTGAGCTTCAACCCACGCGCATGGCGGTGGAACAGCGGCACGTTGAGTGATTGTTCCAGCGACGATACCTGGCGGCTGACCGAAGACTGCGACAGGTTCAGGATCTCTCCCGCATGGGTAAAGCTGCCTGCTTCGGCGACGGCGTGAAATACCCTGAGCTTGTCCCAATCCATGACGCCAACCCTGTTCTGCGTTATCCGGCGCGCGCGCCGGTGTTACTCATTCCGCTGCTTGCGATGACGTGCTTTCAAGTTCGGCGACGAATTTCTCGGCCTCAAGCGCCGCCATGCACCCCGTACCGGCTGCCGTTACGGCCTGACGATAGGTCTTGTCCTGCACGTCGCCCGCGGCAAATACACCATCGACGCTGGTGCGTGTCGAATCCGGCTGTGTGACGATATAGCCTTCGTCATCCATATCGACCTTGCCCTTGAACAACTGTGTCGCCGGATCATGGCCGATGGCGATAAACAATCCGTCTACGGCAAGGTCCGTGACCGCGTCGGTCTTCACATTCCGGACCTTGATACCGGTGACGCCGAGCGGGTCTTCGTCGCCGACGACTTCTTCGACGGCCGAATCCCACATCACCTCGATACGGTCATGTTTGAGCAGGCGTTCCTGAAGGATCTTTTCCGCCCGCAGCGTATCGCGGCGATGAATCAGGGTGACCTTGGTTGCGTGGTTGGTGAGGTAAAGCGCCTCTTCGACAGCCGTATTGCCGCCGCCGACAACCGCGACTTCTTTTTCGCGGAAGAAAAACCCGTCACAGGTCGCGCAGGCCGATACGCCGAAGCCCTGGAATTTCTGCTCGGTTTCCAGCCCCAGCCAGCGCGCCTGGGCGCCGGTCGAAATGATGATTGAATCCGCGGTATAGGTGTCGCCGGAATCGCCCTTGCAGACAAACGGCCGCGCGCTGAAATCGACATCGGTGATCAGGTCGTTGATCATTCTGGTGCCGACATG
>CAJQLI010000071.1 GCA_905479125.1 uncultured Alphaproteobacteria bacterium
CGTTAAAATGGGCGGTGGCCATGCCGGGCATAACGGCATTCGCAGTATCTCATCGCATATCGGCCAGGATTTCAAACGGGTACGTATCGGGATCGGTCACCCGGGCGACAAAAAACGTGTTCATAGCTATGTCCTGTCGGACTTCCCGAAATCTGAAATGGACTGGGTCGAACGAACGATAGACGCCGTCGCCGATGCGGTACCGTATCTGGTCGAAGGCGACGATGCCGGTTTCATGACACGCGTGGCCTATCTCGCCCCGCCCCCCGGCAAGCCGGAGAAGGAAAAAGACTGATGGGATTTCAATGCGGAATTGTCGGACTGCCGAATGTCGGTAAATCGACGCTATTCAATGCCCTGACGGCAACGGCGGCGGCAGAAGCCGCCAATTACCCGTTCTGCACGGTCGAGCCCAATGCCGGTCGGGTATCGGTACCCGATGAACGCATGGCGATAATCGCAGGGCTGGCCAAGTCGGAAAGCCTTGTTCCGGCGCAGTTGGAGTTCCTCGATATCGCAGGCCTGGTTGCCGGCGCGAGCAAGGGCGAAGGACTGGGCAATCAGTTTCTTGGGCACATCCGCGAGGTCTCGGCGATTGCCCACGTGCTCCGTTGTTTTGAAGGCGATGAGGTCACCCATGTCGCCGGCAAGGTCGATCCGCTGGCAGACGCCGACGTGATAGATACCGAACTGATGCTCGCCGACCTTCAAAGCCTTGAGCGCCGCGTCGACCCGCTGGTGAAGAAAGCACGTGGCGGCGACAAGGAATCAAAAGCGATGCTCGACCTCGTCCAGCGCGCTATTGCCCTGCTCGAAGACGGAAAACCAGCGCGCATCATGGAAGTTTCTAAAGATGATGCCCCGCTTTTCAACCAGATGCAGCTGCTGACGGCGAAACCGATCATGTATGTCTGCAACGTCGACGAAGATTCCGCCGCCACCGGCAACGCACTCACGGCGAAGGTCGCAGAGCGGGCCGCAGCGGAAAATGCCGCCTGCGTAGTGGTGTCTGCCGCCATCGAATCAGAGGTCGCCCAGCTCGACGACCCCGAGGAAAAGCGCGAATTCTTGGAAAGCCTCGGGCTGGAACGTACCGGCCTGGAACGCGTCATTCGCGCCGGGTACGAACTGCTTGGCCTGATCACCTATTTCACCGCCGGCCCCAAAGAAAGCCGTGCCTGGACAATTCCCGGCGACAGTAAAGCGGTCGATGCGGCGGGCGTCATCCATACCGATTTCGCGCGTGGGTTTATCTGCGCCGAGACCATCGGATATGACGACTACATCGCCAATAACGGCGAACAGGGTGCCAAGGAAGCAGGCAAAATGCGCCAGGAAGGCCGTGATTACACGGTCAAGGACGGCGACATCATCCTTTTCCGTTTCAACGTCTGATCCAGCGCGCTAAGTTACATCTACCGCAGCGGGATAAAAGATCTGCCGCGAGAAAATAAAACGCGTTTTGACTTCAATCAGGGACCCAGAGAAAGGGAGAATTATGGGAGAGACAATCTCACTCACGACATCCGACGGCCACACGCTTGACGCCTACAAGGCGTCACCATCCGGCGCTGTGAAAGGCGCACTCGTCGTCGTTCAGGAAATTTTTGGCATCAACGGCCAGATCCGCCGCACCGTCGATTACTTCGCCGAACAGGGCTATGAGACAATTGCCCCCGCATTGTTCGACCGCGTCGAAAAAGGCATCGAACTCGGCTACAACGAGACTGATTTCGGCATCGGCCGTGAAACCCGTGGCAAGATCACGGATGAATGGATCACCGCCGATATCGGCGCTGCGGTTAAAGAAGTTGCCTCCGCCGGCAAGGTCAGCGTGATCGGTTTCTGCTTCGGTGGCTACGCAACCTACATCGCCGCCTGCACGGTAGACGGCGTTTCAGCTGCCATGCCGTTCTACGGCGGCGGTATCGCGGCAAAGGTCGGTGAGCTGAAGCCGAAATGCCCGGTCCAGTTCCACTTCGGAGACAAGGACGCGGCGATCCCGCTCGACGATCTGCAAAAGATCAAGGATGCGCTGCAGGACAGCCCGCTATACGTCTATGACGATTCCGGTCACGGTTTCACCTGCGACGATCGCGATTCCTACAACGAAGGCGCCGCAAAGCGCGCTTTCGGTCGCGCATTGAGCTGGATGGACGAACACGCCTCCTGATCCGGCATTCGACGAACACGGCCAGAACCCTCTCCCTTACCGGGAGAGGGTTTTTCTATGACCTAGCGCAGGGCCGCGGCAATGTTGCCACCATCGACCGTCATGACGGCGCCGGTGGTCTTTTTGGCCAGCGCCAGATCGAGGAACGCCTGTGCAACGTCATCCGCAGTTACTTCACGGCCCAGAAGATTCCCGCCCATGTAATCCACCTCGGTAAGCCCCCTTGCGGTTGAACGCGAGGCAATCATTTCATCGGTCAGCAGCCCGGACCTTACCCGGTCGGCATTGACCGCATTCGAGCGGATGCCATCGGCCCCGTGATCAAGTGCATATTGGCGGGACAGAAAAAGTGTCGACGCTTTGGGCAGGCCATAGGGGCCGAAATCAGGGCCTGGATTGACCGCTTGCTTCGACGTATTGAACAGCAGCGCTCCCCCTGTTCCCTGGGCTTTCATGA
>CAJQLI010000072.1 GCA_905479125.1 uncultured Alphaproteobacteria bacterium
TGATCGTGTCGCCGATCCCGAGACCGAGGGCGGCGGCCGAATTGGCCGATAGTGAAACGAGTTGCGGGCCGGTGTAATCCACGGGCCACCAGTCACCCGCGACAATAGTTTCGCCCTCCGGCAGTTCACGTGCCCAGGTGACACCTCGGTCCCCACGAAGAATCCAGCGGCCGTTTTCGGCCACGTTTTCCGATTTCGCGGTTTCGCCGTTCAACCGGGTGACGCGGCCGCGCAGCATCGGTGTGCGGCGCATTTCCCGGAAACCGGCAACTTCAGACACAGTTTTTTCGAAGTCCGCGACCTGGTCGTTCTGAATATCGATAAAGAAATAGCCGGGTGCACGTTCCGGCAGGCTTTTGGTGATCTGCCGTCCCAGATTGGATTCGATCAGCGCCACCGTCACCAGCACGGTCAGGCCGAGACCGAGGGACATCACGACGCTGCCTGTCGGTGCGCCCGGCCGATGCAGGTTGGCAAGCGCGAGACGCATGCCGGTGCCGCCGACGCTGCCCGCCAGTTTTGCCGCCCGTGCGATCAGGATACCGGCAATGGCGAATAACCCCATCGCGACCGCAGACCCGGCGACGAAATAGATTGCGACAACGCGGCTGAAAGCCGTCTCGATGGCAAGGACTGCAAGGGCTGCCAGCAGGATCACGGTTGCGACGACGAACGGCCAGCGCGGCACTCCGCGAAACCGTGCGATAGAATCCCGGAAGAGCCCGGCGGCGGGCAGGTCGCAGGCCCGCGCAATCGGCCATATCGAAAACGCCAGCGCCGTCAGTATCCCGAAGGCGGTCGCCACGATCAGCGGTTGGGCATAGACGCCGATCCGCGCCACAAGCGGTAACGCGTCACGTAACAGGTCTGCCAGCAACGCGGGGGCAAGCCCGCCGATCAGCAGTCCGATGGCGATTCCCAGCAGGGCCATTGCCATGACCTGGATCAGGTAGGCGCCGAAAATCAGCCCGGATGACGCGCCGATACATTTCAGTGTTGCGATGGTCTGCATCTTTCCGGTCAGGAAATCCCGCACCGCATTGCTGACGCCGACGCCGCCGACCAGCAGGGCCGTAAGGCCGACCAGTGTCATGAATAGCGTGGTGCGGTCGATAAAGCGCTTTATGACCGGCGATGCATTTCCGCGGTCGCGGACCACCCATTGGGCGTCGGGGAAAGATGTGTCCAGATCGGTTTTCCAGGCGGCGAGATTGTCCCGGTCGTTCAGGCGGATACGGTAAAAATACCAGACCTGGCTGCCGGGCTGGACAAGCTTGCTGTCACTGACCGACGCGGCGGAGGCCATAAAACGCGGCCCCAGCTGCAATGCCCGCGCGCCGGAAACGCGGTCGGGTTCACGGTCGATGGTGCCGCGTATCTCGTATACCGCATCGCCGATGATAACTCTGCCGCCTATTTCTATTCCGAGCCGTTTCAGCAATGCGGTATCGGCGATTGCACCCCAGACACCGCCGCGTTTGGCGAACAGGTCGGTTGGCGGCGCGGCGGGGGACGTTTCCAGGGCGCCGAACAGCGGATACGCGTTATCCACCATTTTCATTTCGACGAGCGACCGCTTGCCGGTCCGGTCGGAGCGGGCCATGGACCGCAGATAGACCACGCGCGAGACATCGGCCGATTTTTCGAGCCATGTGCGTTCGGCCGGCGATATATCCCGGTGGGTCATCCGCAGTGCGGCATCGCCGCCGAGCAGGATCGCACCGTCTTCTTCAAGCCCGGCAATCACCGATGAGGCGATGGATCCCACCGCCGCTATGGCGGCGACACCGAGTGCGAGACAGGCCAGAAAGACGCGAAAGCCTTTCAGGCCGCCGCGCAGTTCACGTCGGGCGATACGAAAGGCATTGATCACGTTCTAATTCCCGAAGCCTTCATGCGACAACCCGGTCGGAACCGATCAGCCCGTCCTGCAGGTCGATGACCCGTCCGCATTGTTCGGCGAGGGCAGGGTTATGAGTGATAAGAATCAGTGTTGCCCCGTGTTCCGCCCGCAATGAAAACAGCAATTCAATCACGGAATCGCCGGTGCCGCCGTCGAGGTTTCCCGTCGGCTCATCCGCGAGGATCAGGCGGGGTTCGGCGACAATGGCGCGGGCAAGGGCCACACGTTGCTGTTCGCCTCCCGACAGCTGACCCGGATAATGCGACAGCCGGTGTTCGAGCCCGACCGAGGTCAGGGCGGCGCGTGCGCGGTCAAAGGCGTTGTCCATCCCGGCGAGCTCGACCGGAATTGCGACGTTCTCCACCGCGTTCATGGTCGGCACGAGGTGAAAATTCTGGAACACGATACCGACATTGTCGCGGCGGAACCGCGCCAGCCCGTCTTCGTCCAGCGTTGACAGATCATGCCCCGCAACCTGGACCCTGCCGCCGGTCTGGCGCTCCAGACCGCCGATCAGCATCATCATGGATGTTTTGCCGGAACCCGAAGGTCCGACCACGCTGACGGTCTCGCCGGCGGCTATTTCGAGATTAATCCCTTTAAGGATGTTGACGGAACCGGCTTCACTGTCCAGCTTAAGTTCAACACCGTCCAGGAGAACCATGGGTTCCCGTATGCCATTATCGTCTTTCATGATGCTCCGCAGGGGCTGCTTTGAGGGAGGTCGACCCTCTCGATATAGAGCGTTTACGCGGGTACTCAAGCAATGGATTGCTGTTGGGGTACTCACGGCAGGCGCGGCCTCTCCCGTCGCGGCCGCCGAACAGATCCGGCTGATGGTACTGGGCGACAGCCTGACCGCCGGGTACGGGCTGCCCCAAAAGGATGCTTTTCCCGTCAGGCTGCACGCCGCGCTCGAACAAAGCGGTATATCCGCCGTTGTTATCAATGCCGGCGTGTCGGGTGACACCACGGCGGGCGGTCTTGCGCGCATCGGCTGGGCACTGGCCGATAAACCGACCCATGCGATCGTGGAGCTGGGGGCGAATGATGCGCTGCGCGGGATCGATCCGAAGACGACCCGGCGCAATCTGGACGCGATCGTTTCCCGGTTACAGGAAGCAGGGGTCAAGGTAATGCTGGCCGGCATGTATGCCCCACCGAACTGGGGCCGGGAATATGAAGCGGATTTCCGCAGCATCTATCCCGATCTGGCAAAAAAGTACGGGATCGGGCTATATCCGTTTTTTCTCGACGGTGTCGCCGCCCGGCGCGAACTGAATCAGGCGGACGGTATTCACCCGAACGAAAAGGGTGTCGCGGTCATCGTAGAACGTATATTGCCATCCGTGCGCCGTCTGCTGGGTGCGAAGGAGTAGCCATGGAAACCACCACACAGACGTTTCGTCTGGGTCATGCCGCCGATGCCGACTGGGAAACGCTCACGAGTTCCTGCCTGTCGCAGATAGGCGATGTGCCGCCGGGCGCCAATATTGGCTTTGTCTATGTCACCGACACGCTGGACAGCGATCTGCCGTTGATCGCGGATCGGCTGCGCGATGAGACCGGCGTCGCCCACTGGGTCGGTACGGTCGGATTCGGGGTGATGGTCGGCGGCCGGGAATATTTCGAAACCCCGGCGATGGTGGCCATGCTCGGTGTGTTGCCGGAAGATTCGTTCCGTATCCTGCCGACCGTGGATACCCCCGGCGATCCGCTGCCCGATAACGTAATGAACTGGGCGGGCCGGGCGAATCCGGCACTGGGCATCGTGCATGCCGATCCGCGTAATGCCTATATCGGCGATATCCTGAACGCGATTACCGATGATACGGATGCGTTGCTTGTCGGTGGTCTGACCGCATCGCGCGGCAAGCAGGCGCAGATCGCCGACCGTCTGACCGAGGGCGGTGTGTCGGGTGTGCTGTTCGGCGAAGATGTCCGGACGGTCACCGGTCTCAGCCAGGGCTGTTCGCCCGTCGGCGCTATTCACGAGGTCACCCGGGCGGAAGAAAATATTCTCGTCGAACTGGATGGCCGCCCGGCGCTCGAAGTTTTCCGTGAAGACATTGGCGAGGTTCTGTCGCGCAACCTGGAAAGGGTGAGTGGTTATATCCATGCGGCGCTGCCGATTGCCGCTGATGATACTGCTGACGGTTCTGGCGAAAATTCGGGTGACTATCTCGTGCGCAACATTGTCGGGATTGACCCTGATAACAAGCTGGTCGCCATCGGCGACCGTATTTCCGCCGGGGACAGGGTGATGTTCGTTCGCCGGGATGGTGCCGCAGCGGCCGAGGACCTCGACCGGATGCTGGCCGATGTCAGTGGCCGTGCCGGGGCCAAGCCGAAAGCGGCACTGTATTATTCCTGCGTCGCGCGCGGTCCGAACCTGTTCGGCGCCGAATCGGAGGAAATGAAAACCGTTCAGGCGGCACTCGGTGACGATGTGCCGGTCGTCGGTTTCTTCGCCAATGGTGAAATATCGAAGAACCGCCTGTATGGCTATACCGGCGTGCTCACGCTGATCCTCTAGAAACTGTGCGGCGCGCTTATGATCCGTCTTTTCACAGCGCTCGGCCTGCCCGATGACCTTCGCGCCAGACTGACGGCATTGCAGGGCGGGATCGATGCTGCGCGCTGGGTGGCGCCGCATAACCTGCACATCACGCTGCGTTTTATCGGGGAGGTCGCCGAAGACCGTGCCCATGATGTTGTCGCGGCGCTGAATGAAATCCATACCGGTGCAGTTCCCGTCACGGTCTCCGGCGCCGGTCGTTTCGGCAGCAGCGACAGGACCCGCGCGCTCTGGGCCGGAGTCGAGCGGTCGGATGCGCTGGTCGCCCTGCACGAGAAAATAGACCGTGCCCTGATCGGCGTCGGCCTGCCGCCGGAAGGTCGAAAGTACACGCCCCATATCACGCTGGCACGGTTCAGTACCGGGCGTGACCGCAGTCGCGATGCATCGGCGGGTCGGGTCTTGCGCTGGCTCGAAGCGAGGGAGGGTTCTTTGCCGTGCCTTTCGAGGCGCGG
>CAJQLI010000073.1 GCA_905479125.1 uncultured Alphaproteobacteria bacterium
TGCATCGTCGCAATGACAATCATCCTTCTCAGAAGCGGCCTCAGCGCCAAATCGAATGGCGGGTTCGGCAATGAGAACTATATGGCGGAAATGCTTCTGATCTGCTTGCCCTTCTCGGGGTTGTGGCTTCAGTCACGGCAACAGCCAGATCGCTGGATCGGGCTGGTTCTTATCACCGCCACCCTGGCTGCTCTCGTATTCTACAACGCCTCACGGATTGAATTTCTGGTGGTGCCCGGCACGATGTGGGCGGCGCTTGTCGTTTGGCTGATGTCGCGCGGGCAGCTAAAAATGGCACTTTGCATCACTAGCGGGATCGCACTTGTATCCGTCATATGCCTGATTGTTCTGAATGACCGGATTTTGCAGTTCGAACCGATTGCCGAACGGGCCGAAATATACGTAAACGCAACCCTGCTATGGCTCGATTACCCGATCATCGGAACCGGGATCGGTGGTTTCGACTATTTGTACCCAGAATATCAGCAACGTCACCTGTATTATCTGCCAGAAATTCGCGGACTGACGCTTGAATCCCCGTTCTTTTTCGCCGATGCGGCGCACAATGAACCTCTGCAAATTCTCGTAGAAACAGGTGTTGTCGGATTATTGCTGGTCCTTTGGTTCATTTTCGAACTGGTTCGAAACACCATCCACACGACCGAAAAAACGCCGCTGATTTTTGCATGTGGAATCGCCGTAGCGTCGTTCGGAATTATCGCGCTGGTAAACTTTCCGCTTCGGAATCCCGGGACATTGGCGCTCGGTGCGATGGCCATCGGTGCTTTTTCGCCCAGAAACACCCGACTGACTTTCTTCCATTCACGCGATATTCCCGCGATGCTGGCCAAGAGTCTCTGCCTACTCTGCGTCCTGACACTGCCGCTTGCAATCACCGGAATTTATGCGGCTTACTCTGCCGCGCGTCACGCTGGTTATGCACGCGCGCTGCTGGAACTTTCACCGCGGGACTCTTTTGAACGGGCGCTGGCAGCGGTTAAGAGTTTTCCGCTGTCTCCCGCCCACCGTCGGCAATTACCCCTATCTTACGTAGACTGGCTCTCTAAAGATAAAAACAGGCAGCCGGCACTTGATCAAAACCACGCCAGATTTTTCGCGATAGGCCAGACTACGGGGCCGAAGAACCCAGGCCTTCAGATCACACGAATTAAATTTCTGGTGCTGGCTGGTTTGACTACGCAATCGAAGGTCGAGGTCGAGGCTATTTTACAGTCACTCAAAAACCTGGTCCCGGCCCTGAGCGAGGTGCACGTGGCCGAAGCAATCTATGCCCACCAGCTTCAGGACTCTGCGCGGGCACTCAAGGCGTTTGAGACTGCACAAAGAGTTGCGCAAAATACCAACACTTCCGAACAGCGAATCATCGGAATCCGGCGCCAACTCGGTTATTGATGGACAAAGTAGCTTGGCTTACCCGCCCTCCCCCATGGCGAGCATCAGCCCTTGTCGTTGCGCTGTCGCATACGCCGGTTCACCAATACCATCCCCGCTGCCCCGAATCCAAACAAGGCAAGAATCGCAGGCTCGCTAACCTGTCCGCTGCCGCCATGGGTCGTCAGTGTCAGAATCAGAGCATCAATACCGGTAATCAATCCAAATGCAGCCGACGGATCTATCAACGCTTCTGCGCTGACACCGCTAAACGCGCCATCACTCAAAGTGAGCTGTATCATTGCGCTGTCACTGACACCGGAGAAGTTTCCTCCACCAAAGAATCCGGCTGAGCCCGGAAGACTGTCATTCGCGAGGGCAGTCGCATCGTTGTCCCTAAGCTCCAAGCGGAAGTCCATTGAACCGCTCGCGCTTACGCCGCTGAATGAGGAAGCGCCCAGCGCTGTAAAAATATCGCCCGCGGGCTGATTATTACCTATGCCGATACTACCGGCACCGTTGCCGGCAATCGCTCCGCTGCTGTACGAGAACGATGTAATTGCGCCCGTATATCCGCCGACCGAGGGGCTTGCCACAGAATCCGGCGTCAGCGATTCATACGTAAAAGACCCGGACAATATGTCCCCGACTGTTGCATCTCCGAGCAATGAAGCGTGGACCTGCGTAATCTGCGCGGTAAAATTAAATGTTATGGGTGCCGCCGATGCTGGCACGGCGAATGACACAAATGCCGCCATCACCGCCGGCGCAGATTTTTTGTATCGTCCTGATCATTATTTTCCCCATACTATTTTTTTATTTAGGCTATATTTGCATCAAAATGCATACGAACAAAATAGATTAAATTATACCAGCTTGTCATCCCAAGACATTTTTCATGAAATCGACGGAAAAAACCTCGAAACAATAGGAACATTTTTCTGGCCGTTCGAAAAACACGGTATTTTTGCAATGGCGCGGGCATCATCATTCGACACGAGACGTAATGCACGTATCTGACTATCGTCCGGCTACGTGCAATAAGACAACAGATGAAGCGCCGAGCGTGCCTCTGAAATTCGTTGCCAAATCGCCGGTCCGTGTCAATTGACGCTCGGAACCGCGCCATGCGAGCCTGACCTCCCACAACGAATCAAGTCGCAATGGACCTTTCAGATTATCAGCAATTAGATCTCGCTTCGCGCCTCGGCGTGATTGTCGCTGCCGTGGTGATTGCCCACCTTGCGGTGATTACCATTCGCGCTGCAAGCCGGCGCGTCCTCGCGACGAAATTCAACCGGCGCTATTCCAAGGCATGGACAATTACCACGCTAACATCGAGCGTTGCGATGTTCCTGCTTTATTTCGCCGCGCTCGGATTTACCCTCAACGAACTTGGCGTATCAGTCACGGCCTATGTCGCAAGCGCGTCTATCATCGGGCTCGCCGTGGCATTCGGGTCACAGGGGATTGTGCAGGATGTCGTAATGGGGGTGACCATCCTTCTGTCCGATCTGTTCGATGTAGGCGATATGGTCGAAATCGGCGGCCAAACCGGTATCGTGCGTCGATTGGGAATGCGATTTACAGTCCTCGTAAACGCCTTTGGGTCCGAAGTCTTTATTCCAAACAGGTCGATCGTCAACGTAGTGAGCTTCGCCCGCGGATACATCCGCTGCCTTGCCGATGTCACGCTTTCGGCAGATGATAAAATTGCGGCGTCGATGGAAGGACGCATATACGAAATCGTCACCGGATTCGCAGAGCAGTACCCCGGCATCCTGATAACCCAACCCGATTATGAAGGCCGGAAAATGGCCGGGTCCGGGCGCCGGTTTTTACGGGTAAAGTTTCGCATCTGGCCCGGACGCGGTGCCGCCATCGAGAACGAGTTCCGAAAGGAAACGCTTGATGCGCTGAAAAAACTTGATGAGACCTATGCAGACTGGATGATCTCGGTTCACTACGAGGTCGAGAACAGGCCGCTTCGATGAAAAAGCCCCGAAACAAGGAAGCAATCCGAAATGCCTGATGTGCGGATAATCGGGATCGCGCTGGCGCTGACGTTTTTCTCGGTGTTCGGCGTGCGTGCGGACGGGTTGCCGGTATTCGGCTATCTCGAAAAAGTCCGTGTCGGTCCGACTGACCTGCTGATGCGGGCGAAGCTGGATACCGGCGCGGACACGTCATCACTGGGCTATAGCAAAATCGCATTTTTCGATAAAGCCGAAACCAAGTGGGTCCGTATACGGGTAACCAATTTCGAGGGCGTGTCATTCGATATCGAACGCCAGATCGTTCGGGTATCGACAATCAAGCGTCACGGCGCACCGAGTATCGACAGGCCCGTCGTGCGTGTCAGCATATGCCTCGGCGGAATTTCCAGGCTCACGGAAGTCTCTCTTGCAAACCGGTCCGGCTTTTCCGTTCCGATCCTTATCGGGCGCAGCTTTTTGGCCGGGGTCGCTATCGTCGATTCTGCGCGCGAATACATCGCAGAACCTGACTGCAAAAAAGGCGGGGCAAAATGAACAAAAAACACCTCTATATTCTGTGCGGTCTGCTGGTTCTTGTCGGCATTACAGCCACGATTTACCGGGCACTGGTTCTCGAATTCCCGCTCACCCCGAATGAAACCACGCCAACATGGCGGATAGAAACACGGCTGGAAATAGAGGCAAAAGGGAATCCGGTAAGAATATCAATGATGCTCCCGAGCTCACAGCCGGGCCTGACCCTTTACAACGAAAGTTACGTATCGCCGGGTTACGGGCTGGCCACATCAGCGCCAACGGATAACCGCCAGGCGATTTTCACCAAACGAGCGGCATCAGGCACCCAGATCCTGTATTATAGCGCGGTCCTCCACCGGTCGCTGACCCGGGACGCGGCGCCGAAAGTGCGACCGCCAAAAATCCGCCCATCACGTTTCAACGATATTCAAATGGCAGCTGCCCGCCAGGTGATTGGCAGGATAGAACTGGAATCCGCCGACACGGATTCCTTCGTGCGTCTGCTTTTCGCTCAGCTTAAAGACCCGCGCCCCGGCGGGCCTGAACAGTTGCTTCTGCAAGCTGCACGCACACGCGCCGAGGTCGGCGTTAAAATAATGACCGTCGCCGGCATGGCCGCACGGGTTGTAAACGGTATCGCTCTTAACCCTGATCGCCGGCGTGCCAAACTGGTACGCTGGGTCGAAATCTACGACGAAGATTCGTGGCGGGCCTTCGATACCGATTCCAACGAGTTCCGAGCGCCGCCGGCGCATCTTCCGTGGTGGCGAGGCACAAGTCCCCTGACATCCATTCAAGGCGGTCGTTTGATACACACTGAAATTGCTGTACGACGGGTCTTCATCGATTCGCTGCAATCGACTGTCGGCAAACAAAAACAGGCGCAGAGCAAGTTCGTTGAATTCTCGGTATTCGGCCTGCCGTTGCAAACGCAGGAAGTTTATCGGCTACTGCTCACCGTCCCGATCGGCATCTTCCTGCTGGTGATCCTGCGAAACGTCGTCGGCATGCGCACGTTCGGCACGTTCATGCCGGTCCTGATCGCGCTTGCCTTCCGTGAAACCCAGCTTTTATGGGGCGCTATCCTGTTCACGTCGGTCGTCGCTATCGGCTTGCTGGTCCGGTTCTATCTGGAGCAGCTGAAGCTGCTGCTGGTGCCGCGCCTTGCCAGTGTCGTCATCGTCGTCATCCTGGTGATGACGGTCATAAGTATCATCAGCCACAAGCTTGGCTTTGACCGCGGCCTGTCGGTCGCACTGTTCCCGATCGTAATTCTCGCTATGACAATCGAACGCATGACGGTCATCTGGGACGAGAAAGGCCCGAAAGAGGCACTGATACAGGCGACTGGCAGCTTCCTCGTCGCCGTTCTGTGCTATCTGGTGATGAATCTCGACATCGTCCGGCACTGGGTCTTTGTGTTTCCCGAGAGCCTGCTGCTGGTACTGGCCGCGACGCTAGCGCTCGGGCGATATTCCGGCTACCGGCTGGTTGAATTGCCACGCTTCCGTGTACTGGCAGGGAAAGACTAATGTTCCGACTTGCAAAAGCCCTGAAGCGCAATGGCGTACTGGGGATCAATGCCCGGAACGCCAGGTACATTCTGGAATATAATGAACGCCGGAATTATCCGCTGGTCGACGACAAGGCGCTGACCAAACAGGTTGCGCTGAAGCATAATGTCGCCGTCCCGGATTTATACGGCATGATTGAAATCCAGCGGCAGGTCGCGACACTGCCCGATATTCTGGCAGGCCATGATGATTTCGTCATCAAGCCCGCGAATGGCAGTCAGGGGGAAGGGATTCTGGTCATCACCGGAAAAACAGAAGGGCTGTACCGCAAGGTGGACGGCGCGCTGGTCACCGACGAAGATCTCAAATTCCTGGTCACCAATATTCTCAGCGGTATCTACAGCCTGGGCGGCCAGCCGGACAAGGCGTTGATCGAATACCGGGTGAAATTCGATCCTGTATTCGAAGACATAGCTTATCGCGGCGTGCCGGATGTCCGCATCATTATCTTCAAGGGCGTACCGGTGATGGCCATGGTCCGCCTGCCGACAAGGATGTCTGACGGCAAGGCCAACCTGCATCGCGGCTGTATCGGTGCCGGTATTGATATCGCGACCGGATACACGCTCACCGCAGTGTGGAAAAACACCATCGTCACCGAGCACCCGGATACCGGTAATCCGGTTTCAGGTGTTGAAATACCGCAATGGTCGCGTCTGCTGGAAATTGCCTCAGGCGCCTATGAGATGACCAATCTCGGCTATCAGGGGATCGACCTGGTGCTCGACAAAGAACGCGGACCACTGTTGCTGGAACTGAATGCCCGGCCCGGCCTCAATATCCAGATCGCCAACCGTGAAGGCCTCCAAGCACGGCTGGATAAAATTGAAGCCTATACCGGTCCGTTGGACACGATCGCTGAGCGGGTAGCATTTGCGCGGGGAAATTTCGCCAGCCGGGCGATTTCCTAGTCCGGCACATCGATCAACTGGTGGCCAGCACCAGGTTTTTGATTGCGGGGTATATCTCACTGTCCCAGCGCCTGCCGCTGAACGTTCCATAATGCCCGACGCCCGCCTGAAGGTGGTGGCGCTTCATATGAGGCCGCAGGCCGGTGCACAGATCATGCGCCGCTGCGGTCTGACCGACGGCGCAGATATCGTCCCGTTCGCCCTCAACTGTCAGTAACGCAGTTCGCTTGATCGCACCGGGGTCAACTTTGCGGCCGCGATAGGTCAGTTCACCCTTCGCAAGAAGGGCCTGCTGGAACACTATTTCGACGGTTTCGATATAAAACTCGGCAGGCAGATCGAGCACCGAGCAATATTCGTCATAGAATTTTTTAATCGCGTCGGCTTCTTCATCAGTGCCGCCGGCGAGATGGTCAAACAGATCCCGATGGGCCTGGGTATGCTTGTCCATGTTCATCGACATGAATGCAGAAAGTTGAATGAATCCCGGGTACACGGCGCGACCGACACCGGCATGGGGGAATGGCACCCGCGCGATCAGGTTCGCCTCGAACCATTCGATGGGCTGTGACGTTGCCAACTCGTTGACGGCCGTCGGTGCAATCCTGGTATCCACCGGCCCGGCCATCAGCGTCAGGCTGCGCGGCAAGGCCTTGTGACGGTCTTCCGCCATGATCGCCACCGCCGCAAGCGCCTGAACGCAGGGTTGGCAGACGGCGAGCACATGTGCGTCAGGGCCAATCGTATCGATATACCGGATGACATATTCGATATAGTCGTCAAAGCCGAAAGGCCCGACCGACCAGGGCACGTCACGCGCGTTTTTCCAGTCCGTAATGTAAACGTCGTGATCGCGCAGCAGCGTCTCGACGGTCTTGCGCAGCAATGTGGAGAAATGGCCTGAAAGAGGTGCGACAACCAGCATCTTGGGTTGTTCTGGGGCACCTTCCTTTGCAAACCGGACCAGGTTACAGAATGGTAGAGACAGAATCGTTTCTTCCCGGACGTCGAATTCTTTCCGGCCGACTTTTACCCGGTCGATATCATAAGAGGGCCGCGTGTGGGTCAACTCGGTACGGGAGATCATCTCCAGCGTGGCCGAGATTTCCCGCCCAAACCCGAGCGCCTTGAAACCCGGCATCATGTTCGTATAGGCCATAGCGGTGCGGGCCATGAAGCGCATGGGTTCCGATGCGTCTGCGTAGGTCTGGTAGGCCTGATAGAGCATCTGTGCTGCCTGTCCCGTACTGTTATTTTCGTTCTGCGCCTGCTCTTCATCCAACCGGGATGACGCATCTTCGCAGAATAAATTAGTGCTTTCGTTGTTGCGCTGCAATATAACTGATATTGCACCGCAATGGGGTTAAAACATCATGAACCAGGCCCAACCCGCGAAAACCGGCAAAACGCCGAATCAGCCGCCCGTGCTGACAATTTCGAGCAAAAATTATTCTTCCTGGTCTCTCCGGGGCTGGCTTATGTGCCGGATCGCCGGGCTTGAGGTCGAAGAGCAGGTCGTTTCCCTTGATGATCCGGATCACAGGGCGGAACTGCTTCTTTTAGCGCCGTCGATGCTGGTGCCGCGCCTGAATCATGATGGATGCAGTGTTTGGGATGTCCTGGCGATCGGCGAATATCTGGCGGAAATCCGCCCCAATGCCGGATTACTGCCTGAAAATCGCGAAGCCAGGTCGCATTGCCGGTCCGTCTCGGGAGAAGTTCACTCGGGATTCTATAATCTCCGCTCGGCGCTCCCGATGAACCTTCGGGCCAGCTATCCGGACTTCAAGGTCTTCGCCGGCGCCCAGGCGGACATCGAGCGAATCGAGACAATCTGGACGGAGTGCATGGACCGTTGGGGCGGACCGTTTCTGTTCGGCAAGCCGACCATGGCCGATGCGATGTTCGCGCCCGTATGCACCCGATTCGAAACCTATGACGTGGCGCTGTCAGACGTCGCGCAAAACTATTGTCGGACCATCATGTCCTGGGCGCCGATGACCGAATGGATTGACGCGGCCAAGGATGAACCCGACGATTTCGAAGAACTGGATATGGAGTTCTAGGCCCTCTCCGAGGTGCGCCGAAACACCACTTCAGCACCACGCAGAAAAATCTACTGTGCGTCTTCGGGCACTTCCATCGCATCCAGCTGACGGTCGACGATCTTGTGGAATTCATCCCACGGCGCTTCACGGAAAGAATGGTTCCGCACGACAAAGAACGAACCCGCATAGAACTTTTCATAGGTTGTATGACGTCCTGCGAATTCCGATCCGACCAGGTCCCACGCCAGACGGTAAAGCTTCATCCGGTCGAAACTTTCCAGAAACGGCGTCGCCCAGAACTGTTCGAACTTTTCGCGCAGTTCCGGGTTCGCCATCACCGACACGTCGGCTGGCATCTGGAACACGCCGCCGCCCATCAATTCGCGCAGCATTTCGATAATCATCGAATGGTTTTCGGTACACCAGTTCAGGGCCGCATACATGTAGCGCCGGTTGATGGTGACGTAGTCTTCCGGCGCGCCATCCGCCGTACCCGGCCAGTTTTCCGCAGCTTCGATCTGACCGTGAATCATACCACCCAGCGTCGCTTCGAGTGCCGCCATGCGGCCCAGCTGATCGGCAACCGCCGGGATCTGGTTGTTACCCGAAGACTGCGTGATCCGGCTGAGAACCCCGGTCAATAACTGCATCTTGGCCCAGAAGCGGATATTGGACTGGTGATTGCCCATCGCATGAGATGGTGTCTGGACATAAATCCCGCGCGACATTTCCGCGTTGTCGTGGACGAACACCTTTTCCCACGGCACGAAGACATTGTCGCACAACACCATGGCATCGCTTTCGTCATACTTGGCGGAAAGCGGATAATCGAACTTGTTGCGCAGGTCCTGGCCGAACGGCTTGCGCGACCACAGGGTCAGGCCCGGCGTGCCGCAGGGCACGGCACAGGTTATGGCTTCGGCTTCGCGGCCATCGGCGATGGGAAGCAGGTTTCCGATCCACAGCTCATCGGCATATACACCGCCCGTGGCCAGCATCTTCATGCCTGAAATAACCACCCCGTCATCGCGTTCTTCAACGACCTTCAGGGTGGGAACCGGCATTTCCTTTTTCTGGTAAAATTCAGGGTTCCGCGCACCGGCCGGCGGCAGCACGGCATAAGCCGCGTAGATGTCATGGCGCCGCATATAGTCGTAATGCGCCATGAGATTGTCGCCGTAACCGGGACCGATCTTGTCGAACACATCGGGCTTCATCGCGAGGCCGGTCACGAAGCTCGACACATGGTCGGGCGAACGGCCGAAAAGCCCGCAGGTCTCATCGGCGATGCGCTTGTGGGCGCGCATGCGTTTGCGCAGGTCATCCTGATTTTTCGGGCGCAGGTAGTACATCGAAAACCGCTCGCCGTCCTCTTCATAGGACATCACATCGCGGTTCGCGGAGTCTGCCTTCATATCGTAGAGCGCGGCCATGGATTTCGCGCTTTCGGCGAAGGCCGGATGTGTCGTTACATCTTCGACCTTTTCACCGCCTATATAGACCACGCGACCGTCCCGCAGTCCTTCGAGATATTCCTTGCCGGTTTTAAGCATAAGCGCTTTCCCTAAATGATGCCGCGGTCGCGCAGGACAGCGAGGTCGTCGGCAGAATTGCCCGCGAGTTCGCCCCAGACATAATCGTTGTGTTCACCAAGGCCCGGCCCCGGGTGGCGCACCGTCCCCTGCGTTTCGGACAATTTCGGCGCGACGTTCTGCATGGCGATATTGCCGAATTCCGGGTGATCGACGCGGATAATCGCTTCGCGCGCCTTGAACTGGGGGTCTTCAAGCATTTCCGGAGCGCGGTTGATCTTGCCATTGGGAATACCGTGCGCATGAAGCAGCTCTTCAAGCTCGGCGACGGGGAAATCCTTCGTCCAATCCGAAATCAGCTCATCCAGTTCGATCTGGTTGATCCCCCGTGCCCCATGGGTGGCATAGCGCTCATCGGTTGCCAATTCAGGACGCCCCATGGCTTCCGCCATCCGCGTCCAGACGGAATCCTGGTTGGCGCCGATCACCAGCCAGATATCGTCTTTGGTCGGATAGATATTCGAGGGGGCAATTTTGGGCAGGAACGAGCCGGTACGTTCGCGGATATAGCCGCCCGCATCGTAGTCCGTGACGACGTTCTCCATCATGTTGAGAACGGATTCGAAGATGGATGCGTCCACGACCTGCCCCTTCCCGGTCAGGTGCACCTGATGCAGCGCCATCATCGCACCGAGACAGGCATGAGTGGCGGCAAGCGAATCGCCGATCGAAATGCCGGCACGGCTCGGCGGCAGCGACGGATCACCCGTGGTATAGCGCAAGCCGCCCATCGCCTCGCCGATAGCGCCATAGCCCGCCCGCTTCGCATAGGGGCCGGTCTGGCCAAAGCCGGAAACCCGGATCATGATCAGTTTCGGATTGATCGCAGACAGGTCCTCGTAGCTGAGCCCCCAGCGCTCCATTG
>CAJQLI010000074.1 GCA_905479125.1 uncultured Alphaproteobacteria bacterium
GGTGCTGTTGCGGCGCGTATCAACGGCGCCGTGGTTGAAATGAACGCCAATGTCGGTGATCGGGTCAACAAGGGTGATATCATCGCGGTTCTGGCAATAGAACGGCTGACCGCTCAGCGCGATAAATATGCGGCAGCACTGGCGACACGCAGGGCGATGGTGCAGACCGCGCAGGCCGAAGCATCGAAAACCGCGCAGGAACTTCGGCGGATGTCGAACCTGAAGAAATCCTCGGCATTCTCCCGCGCGCGGTATGAAGATCTCCAGCGCGATGTCGATGCCCGCCAGGCGACGCTGATTGAGCGGCGCTCACAGCAGAAAGAAGCCGAGGCGGAACTCGATCAGGTAGCTATCGATTTGTACAATGGTCGTATCCGTGCTCCGTATTCCGGGGTGGTCAGTGAAAAACACACCGAGATTGGGTCGTATGTAAACGTCGGAAATCCGGTTGTAACCCTGATCAGCGATACGGAAATCGAGGTTGAAGCCGAAGTGCCGTCCGACCGCATTGCCGGTTTGTCGCCGGGCACGATCGTCCGGTTCCGACTTGATGACGGGACGGACCACCGGGCAACGGTAAGGTCTATCATTCCGCGGGAAAACGCCCGAACGCGTACCCGGCCTGTCCGGTTTACGCCGAAGTTCGGTGAAAAATCATCGCGTTTCGCTATAAACCAAAGTGTGACCGTCCTGGTGCCCATCGGCAAAATCCAGCAGGTCGTCACTGTCCATAAAGACGCCATTGTTCATCGCGGCCCGAACCGTGTTGTCAGTATCGTGCGGAACGGTAAGGCCTTCCCGCGTCAGGTGACGCTCGGTGTGGCGGTCGGGAACCGCTATATCGTCGAAAAAGGACTCAAGGCAGGCGATCAGGTGGTGACCCATGGCAATGAAACACTGCCGCCGGGTGCTGCTGTGCGCATTCTAAGCGGGGCTTCACCAAGTGCCAATGCCGAGCAGACAAAGACAAACTAGACGGCGATCAACCAGGCGGCGCCCTTGCGCCAACTGTCAAAGGAGCGGAGCAGGCCGATGAACATAATCCGGCTTTCAATAGAGCGGCCGATTGCCATTGTCGCCATGGTCATGATGATCGTGTTGTTCGGCTATGTCGCGCTTCAGCGTATTCCGATCCAGATGGCACCCGATGTCCGCCAGCCGGTTATTATCGTCAAGACATCCTGGCCCGGGGCTGCGCCGCGTGAGGTCGAACGCGAGATCATCAACCCGCAGGAAGACGAGCTTAAGGGTCTTGAGGGCGTCAAGAAGATGACGTCTAAGGCCCAGCGGAACCGGGGCGAGGTAACGCTCGAATTCGGAGCGGAAATCAATTTTGATCGCGCGCTCCTGCTGGTCGCAAACCGGCTGGACCGGGTATCGGGATATCCGGAGGAAGCGGACGAGCCGGTCCTGTCGACATCTGGCACCGAAGATAACGCAATTGCCTGGTTCATCATCACCCGCCAAGAGGGCAATACCCGGCCGATGATAACCAACGGCGATTTCCTGGCGGATGTCGTCCAGGAGCGTATCGAGCGGCTCGAGGGCGTTGCGGGTGTCAATATCTTCGGCGAGACCGAACGCGAAATGTCGATCACGATCACGCCGGAACGGCTGGCGCGTTACGGAATGACCGTCAGCGAGGTGCTTGCGCGCCTACGCGCTGCCAATGCGTCCATCACCGGCGGCGATGTGGAAGAGGGCAAGCGGCGCTACGTCGTCCGGACCGAGGGTGACCTGAATTCAACCCAGCTTGTCGAAGATGTTGTTCTGCGCAGCGATGGCGAAGGCGGCAGTCAGGGTGTCGGCCGGGTCGTCGTCCGCGATATCGCCGATGTATCCATCGGCTACAAGAAAGCGCAATCGCGTCTGCGCGTGCTGAACCAGCCCGCGCTGGCCTTCAATATCACGCGGGAACAGGGCGCCAATGTCATCAAGACGATGGCGGAAGTGCGGGCGACCGTGAAAGAGCTCGCTGACGGGCCGGTGAAGCGACAGGGGCTGTTGATAGAGCAGGTCTATGACGAGACCGACTACATTAATTCCTCGATTGATCTCGTGCGTACCAACATTATTTACGGCGGCATTCTGGCGATTATCGTCCTGATGATATTCCTGCGGTCATGGCGCCCGACAGCCGTGGTGGCGATGTCGATTCCGGTTTCCGTCGTCGGTTCCTTTGTCGCAATGGCGTTGCTTGGGCGGTCGCTGAATGTGATCAGCCTTGCGGGTATCGCGTTTGCTGTGGGTATGGTGGTCGATGCGGCCATCGTGGTGCTCGAAAATATCTTCCGCCTGCGTCAGGAAGGCCGCTCCCGCGCCGAGGCTGCTTATTATGGCGCCCAACAGGTCTGGCCTGCTGTTCTTGTTTCTGCGTTGACGACCGTCATGGTGTTTATCCCGATCCTGATCATGGATCTGGAGGTCGGGCAGCTATTCCGCGATATCGCGGTCGCGATCTCCGTGTCGGTTATGCTGTCACTGCTGGTGGCGGTCACGCTGATCCCTGCCCTGGCCAATGGGCTCCTCGGCGGCGTCAAAACGGAAATGGGCGGCTTGAAGGTGCCATTGGTGGATGATTTCGCCCGTGGGTTTACGAATTTCTGGTCCGGCTATGCGCGGTTTGTTGCGCGATACAAGGTAATGGCTGTTGCGATCGTCGCCCTTATCGTCGTGGTCGCCGGCGGTGTTTCCATTCTTATCATGCCGAAGCTGGATTACCTGCCGCAGGGCAATCGGAACCTGATGTTCGGTATCGTCCTGCCACCCGCCGGATACAATCTCGACACCAATGAAGGGATCGCGAAGGGTATCGCGGATGCGACGAAGAAGCACTGGTCGCGCGGGGCCTACGCGGACATCAACAAGCCCGAAGATCAGAAAATAGACCGGTTTTTCTATGTCGCGCGTCTTGGCAGCATGTTCATGGCGGCGACCCATGTTGATCCGGAGCGGGCGGGAGAGCTGAAAGCACTGATCGAAGGGCCGGCACGGGCGGAACCGGGTGTTTTCGCTTTCATGTTCCAGCCTTCGCTGTTCGGCCGTTCCATCGGTTCGGGACGTGCGATCGACATCGAGATTTCGGGTCCGGACCTCGCGACGATTTACGGCGTGGGCCGCGAAGTTTTCTTTGCTGCACGCGAAGTACTTCCGCCGAGAGACGGTAACAGCGTCCGCCCGAGACCTGCACTGACGCTTGGCGAGCCCGAGGTCCGGATTACGCCGGACCGTGTACGCCTGTCCGATAATGGCTTGTCGGCCCGCGAACTGGGGCTATCCGTTGATGCCTTCAATGACGGGATTCGGGTTGCGGAGGTCACGGTGGAGGGCAAACGGATCGACCTGACCCTGAAAGGCCCGGACCTGGAGCGTGAATCGACGCAGGCTATCCGGTCTCTGCCCGTTGTGACCTCTGACGGCAGAATTGTGCCGGTCGGCAACCTGGCGGATGTCAGGGAAACGACAGGGCCGACTGAAATCCAGCGCATTGAGCGGTTCCGTGCCATGGTCGTCAGCGTAAGTCCGCATGACGGTATACCGCTTGAAGCCGCAGCGGAACTTCTGGAAGAAAAAGTGCTCGGGCCAATCCGTGAACGCGGCTTGCCCGACGGGGTCCAGTTCCGGCTCGGCGGCAGCGCCGATAAGCTCAAAGAAACCTGGGAGCATATGCAGCTCGACCTGCTGCTGGCACTGGTGATTGTCTTTCTGGTGATGGCGGTTCTGTTCGAAAGCTTCCTCTATCCGTGGATCGTGATGCTGACGGTTCCTGTGGCGGCGGCGGGCGGTCTCGGTGGCCTGGCATTGCTGAACACATATGTGACCCAGTCGCTCGATATGCTGACAATGCTCGGATTCGTGATCCTGATCGGTATTGTCGTCAATAACGCGATCCTGCTGGTCCACCAGACTCTTTTCCATATTCGCGAAGACGGGATGGCCTTAAACACGGCCATTGAGACGGCAACCCGGAACCGTATCCGTCCCATCTTTATGTCGACGCTGACATCCGTGTTCGGGATGCTGCCGCTGGTTGCTTTCCCGGGACCGGGATCGGAGCTTTATCGCGGACTAGGCGCCGTCGTGCTGGGTGGGTTGTCGCTTTCTGCGGTGCTCACGATGGCGATCGTGCCGCCGATGATGTCGATTACCGTTGGTGTTGTTGAGGGCCGCAAGGCGCGGCGCGCGGCCCGGGCCGAGGCGGTCGCAGCGGAGTAATCCGTGGTGTAAACTGGTGGCATGACCGAAGATATTCAGACTCTTGCCCGGCTGATAGATGACGCCAGCCGCGTCGTGGTGTTTACGGGTGCCGGCATTTCGACAGAATCCGGCATTCCCGACTTTCGTAGTCCGACCGGGATATGGTCGCAGACGACACCGATCTATTTCGACGAATATGTCGCCTCTGCCGATGCCCGGCGGGAAGCCTGGCGGCGGAAGTTCGAAATCGACAAGGATATGATTGGCGCGGAACCCAACCGTGGTCACCGGGCGGTGGCAAAGCTGGTGCGGACCGGCAAGGTCAGCGCTGTGATCACCCAGAATATTGACGGCCTGCACCAGGAATCGGGCGTGCCTGACGCCCATATGATCGAACTTCATGGCAATGCGACCTATGCGACATGTCTTGACTGTGCGTCGCGCTATGAACTGGAACCGATCAAGGCGGCTTTCCAGGAAACCGGCGCGCTGCCTCAATGCCAGGTCTGCGCCGGCATTGTCAAAACCGCGACGATATCATTTGGTCAGGCGATGCCGCAGGCGCCGATGGAACGCGCGCGGGATGAAACGCTCGCAAGCGACCTGTTCCTTGCTATCGGTTCGTCACTGGTGGTTTATCCGGCAGCGGGTTTCCCGGCGATGGCCAAGAAGAACGGCGCAAAATTGGTGATCCTGAACCGGGACCCGACGGACCTGGACGGCATTGCCGACCTGGTGCTCAATCGTGAAATCGGCCCGACACTGGGCGAGGCGGCGAACGTCAACTGAACCGGTTTGCCCGGGCGGCCGCTATTTCGAAGGCTGTTTCAGGAACATTCTGCTCAGCCCGTAGAACGAGCTGAAAAGCTGGTCGAACTGTTCCTTGAATTATCCTGGCCCGGTGCAGGTTTTTGCGATGACTGGAGGTCCGCGTGGATATCCGCGAGAGATTTTTCGCCGTCGATCAGCATCAGGATGGGCCCGGCAAGTTGCGGCAGCGGCAGCGAGATCTTCACGCCCGCCATATCGACCTTCAGCGACATGCCGGGTTTGATCTGGGCCCCCAAAGACTGTCCGTCATCGTCCCGCATTACCGGGATTGTGTCGGCGCCGTCCGGCGTCGCCAGGGAGTTGGTCTTGTTGTCGTCCCGAACCGCGTAAAGGATGTGGGTCTTCATATTTCCCGCCAGCAGTTCGGCAAACGCGCATCGCTGGACCCAGTTTAGCCCGCTCGTGCGTTTCAACAGTTCCGCCGATGTCAGATACACGCTCGGTTCATAGCGGGCGGGGTCGACAAAATTGACCGGTCTCATACCCCCCTGCTGCACCAGGGCGGCGAGTTCGGGCACGGAGTAAGCGCGGTCGCGGCGGTGGAGTAAAAGATCGTATATGCCGGAATCGCCCTGGTTCAGGTGGTCGCCGACATAGGGATTGCGTTTCAGCCAGTTTGTGTCCGGCAGTTCGCCGAGAAGCTCCCGGGCGGCAGAAATTCGGTCCGGGTCGGGCAAATCCCCGGCGATCATCTGAAGCATTGCCTGGGCATGATAGACGCCGGTGCGCCCGAGCGGTGCATAGACCATCATGCCGAGTCCCCCGGCCGGCTTCAGTGCAGTTCTGAGCGCCTTCAGCCCGGCAACCGGGTCTTCGAGGTGATGCAGCACACCGCAGCAGTCGATGTAGTCGAATGTGCCGAGATCGCGTTCGGCAATGGCCTCGATCGCGCCGTGCACGAATTTCGTGTTTGTCAGCCCGCGTGCGTCTATACGGGATTTGGCAATCGCGGAAGATGCTTCCGAGATATCGAGGTGAATGATCTCGGCGTCTATTCCCGCCGCGGCGTGCTGGGCGGCGAGCATAACCGTTGCGTCACCTGTGCCTCCGCCGGCGACAAGTATCCGGCGGGGTTCGGCGGCGTTTCGAACGCCGCCCATGATATGGTGTTCGATCTCGCAAATGTGACTGGGAGACCCGGCAATCAGCCGCTTTGCTTCATCCGCCGGATCCCGGGGCGGATAGGGGTAGTTTTCATATTGGCCGCGCAGATCGTCATTCATAAGTCTTTATTCCTTCTCCTTGCGCGATTCATTCCGGGCTGTAGAATCCGGCCTCATGCGAGGATATTTTGGTATTGGAATAGAAGGCGTCAGCAAGCCGATGAATGTCGGTAATCTGGTCAGGTCCGCCCATGCTTTCGGGGCGAGCTTCGTCTTTACCGTCGCTGCGAATTACGACATTGCCAATAGCGGGTCCGACACCTCCGATACTTCCGCACAGGTGCCGTTCTACCCATTCGATTCGATGGAGTCGATGCGTCTGCCTGCGGGTTGTGCGCTGGTCGGAATCGAGATTGACGACACAGCGATTGATCTGCCGAGTTTCCGCCACCCTCGTCGGGCGGCCTATGTCCTGGGGATGGAGCGTATCGGCCTTAGTGATGCCATGATTGAGTGTTGTGATCACATCGTCAAAATACCGACGAAGTTCTCGCTGAACCTGGCAACGACAGGCGGGATCGTTATGTATGACCGTTTGCTGTCGATGGGGCGTTTTTCCGACAGGCCGGTGATGGCCGGGGCACGCCCCGAACCCTTGCCGGAGCCTGTATTCGGCACCCCGGTCATCGGGCGTAAAAAGCGGAGTGTAAGAGGAAGTTGATGAATTATTTTGCTGGCGCCCTGGTTGCAGGATCTGTCGCGATCTCTGTCGTATGCATAGCGCCTGCTTCGGCCAAGCAGATAGGCGCTTTCAAGGACTGGTCGGCGCATTCCGAGGGCAAGGCGAAGGCGCGGACCTGCTGGATTTACAGCGAGCCGGTGAAGGATGAAGGCAAGTACAAGAAACGCGGCCGAATTTATATGCTGGTAACGCACCGCCCGGGTGAAAAGACCTCCAACCAGGTCCAGTTCACGGCGGGGTATACATTCAAGAAAGGCAGCGCCGTCCAGGTCGTGATCGGCAAGAAGAAATTCGAACTGTTCACCAATGACGATACGGCCTGGGCGCGAAGCACCAAGGATGACAAGAGCATCGTTGCTGCCATGCGCGGCGGCGCCCGAATGATTGTAACCGGGCAATCGTCCCGAGGCACGAAAACGAAGGATACCTATTCGCTGGCGGGGATTTCCGCCGCGCACAGGGCAATCAGCAAGGCCTGCGGCATCAAATAGGGCCGACTGGTTCCGCCCGGAATAAAATTCGTCTAAAGTGCTGCCGATGGAGATGGCAGTCCCCCATATGAAGCGGAATGTGACGCTCCTGGCACTTTGCCAGGGGTATGCGCAGACATCCGTTACCGTGATCATCAGTGTCTCTGCGCTGGCGGCGCTCACGATCATCGAAGATAAATCCCTGGCGACCCTGCCGCATGCGTTTATGTGGTTGGCGACAGCGCTCGCGGCGACGCCCGCATCGATGCTCATGCGGAAATACGGTCGGCGCGCCGGTTTCAGTATCGGCGCGATATTCGGCTATGCGGGCTGCTTTTTATGTGCGCTGGGGCTCGATTTCGGGAATTTCTGGGTTTTTATCGCCGGCACATCCTGTATGGGCGCGTTTAACGCCTTCAATCAGTACCTGCGATTTGCGGCGGCTGAAACCGCGTCGAAATCTTTCCGGCCCAAGGCGATTTCTCTGGTGATCGGCGGTGGTATCATCGCAGCCTTTGTCGGGGGCACGCTTGCGGGCAAGACCGGTTCATTGCTGTTGCCCCAGTTCCTGGCGACTTATCTTATTCTGGCGGTGACGCCACTTCTGTTCGCGATCACGATCCAATTTGTCCGTATGCCGGAACCGGCGGCACCGGTTCGCAAGGTGGACGGAAAACAATCCACCGGCCGCCCGTTATCGGTGATCATGAAGCAGCCTGCCTTCATCGTGGCGGCGACCGGCACGTCGGTTGCCTGGGCAGGGATGATCCTGATGATGGCGGCAACGCCGTTGTCCATGCATCATGCCGGGCTGGTGGACGATGTTCCTTTCGTGATCCAGTGGCACATGTTCGCCATGTTCGCGCCGTCATTCATCGCCGGCTCGCTGATCGGCAAATACGGGTACCAGAAAGTCGTGATGCTGGGCTTCATCTTGTTTTTCGGCGGGATAACCGCCGGCCTTATGGGAATCACGGTCAGTCATTACTTCATTACGAATATGTTCATCGGCGCCGGCTGGAATTTCATGCTGATCGGATCGACCGCGCTTCTGGTGACCTGTCATACCGAAGAGGAAAAGGGCAAGGTGCAGGGCGCGAACGACACGATCGCCTATATCCTGTCGGCGATATCGTCTTTCTTTGCCGGCTACCTGCAGATCGAGTTCGGCTGGGACGCGGTTATGATTGCGATCATCCCCCAGGTATTGCTTGTCGGTGTTGCGGTCTGGTGGATGCGTCACGCCGGGGTCCGCGCCGTACCAGCGGAATAAGTATGCCGCCGCCCGGGTTCAGTGGCCGCCTTCTTTCTTGGCCAGCTGCCAGGTACCGATAAAGATTACCGCGGCGCCGACCATCGTCCAGACGCCGGGAATTTCCGCAAAGAAGATATAGGCGGCCAGGGCTGTTAACGGCAGACGGATAAATTCAATCGGGATGATAACGCTGGCATCCGCCCGCTTCATGGCCTGGGCGAGGCACATATGCGCCGTCCAGGCGGTTACGCCCATCATCAGGATCATCGGAATGTCGCTGACGGCCGGGGTGTGCCAGTCCATCACCGTCGGGATGGCCGAGAACAGGACCAGATAAATATTCAGGTTCACCACGATCAGCCGGGCGGGTTCGGTGCGGGACAGCAGCTTCGTGCAGATGTCACCGCTCGCATACCCGGCTGCCGACAGGAAGACGACCAGGGCCATGATATTGAAGGCTTCGGCGCCGGGACGCAGAATGATCAGCACGCCCGTGAAGCCGATTATGACGGCCAGCCAGCGGGGGCGGGTGATGTGCTCGCCCAGAATGACAACAGACAGGATCAGGCCGATGATCGGCAGGGTGAAATGCAGGGCCACGGCTTCTGCCAGGGGAAGCACTGCGATAGCGAAAAACCAGGCGGATACGCCGATAAAGGTGCTCAGGCCGCGCACAGCATAGAGCCCGCCAAGCGCGTTCGGCCGGAACGTATACGCCGTTTGCCGCCAGACCCTGATCACCATGGGCAGGCCGATGGCCAGGCTGATGACGCTGCGCAGGAATACCTGCTCGAAGGGGGGGATGGTATCCGACAGGTAGCGGACGGCGATAATCATCGCCGAGAAGCTTGCCGTGCCCGCCATCATCCATAAGAGACCCTGCATCACGGGAGTCAGTTTCATGATTGGGCCTTCTGATGGACGAAAGAGCGCACTGAAATACTTTGGTTGATCGCGCGATGGGTGCGCCTATATTGCCGCCATGTCAATAATCGCAGAACCCGCCATCCAGACCCCCGATACCGGGAAGATAGACCTCGTCGGAATGTCGCGCGCCGAAATGGCCGCGGAGTTCGATCGACTGGGGTTACCCGCTTTCCGTGTAAAACAGGTCTGGCACTGGATTTATCATCACGGCGTCCGTGATTTTACTGAAATGACGACGATCGCCAAGGGAATGCAGCAAGAGCTTGCCGGAATTTTCGACATCTCGCGCCCCGGAATATCTACCGAACAGACGTCTACCGACGGCACGCGGAAATGGTTGATGTCATTTGCCGACGGAAAAATGGCAGAGGCCGTGCATATCCCCGAATTCGACCGGGGAGCCGTCTGTGTCTCATCCCAGGTCGGGTGCACACTCAACTGCAGGTTCTGTCATACCGGCACGCAATTGATGGTCCGAAACCTGACCGCTGCGGAAATTGTCGGCCAGTTCATGCTGGCGCGCGATTCCTATGGTGAGTGGCCGTCATCGAAAGAACCCCGTCAGCTGACGAATATCGTCATGATGGGCATGGGGGAGCCGCTTTATAACTACGACAATGTCGTAAAGGCGCTCCGGATCGTGATGGATGAAGAAGGCATCAACGTTTCGCGCCGCCGGATAACGTTGTCGACGGCGGGCGTGGTGCCGATGATTCCGCAGATCGGCGCCGATCTCGGTGTTCAGCTCGCGATTTCGCTGCATGCGGTCAATGACGACCTGCGCGATGAGATCGTGCCGATAAACAAGAAATACCCGATCGCTGACCTGCTCGATGCCTGCCGGGCCTACCCGGAAGCGCGCAATTCGCGGCGGATCACGTTCGAATACGTCATGCTCAAGGGGATGAACGATACCCCGGCGGATGCGCGTGAACTGGTCCGGCTGATCAGCGGGATTCCCGCCAAGATCAACCTGATCCCGTTCAACCCGTGGCCGGGCGCGCCGTATGAATGTTCGACCGATGAAGACATCGAAGCCTTTGCCGAGATCGTCAACCGGGCAGGCTATTCCTCGCCCGTCCGCAAGCCGCGCGGCCGCGATATTTTCGCTGCCTGCGGCCAGTTGAAAACCGAAAGCCTGCGGGAGCGGAAATCCGCGTAAGCCCGCTTGCTGCACCGGCTGTAATACCTATACTCCGCCGCGATTAAATAAAGGGACATCACATGGCCGGACCACGACCCGGAGAGGTCAACAAGATCGTTCTCGCCTATTCAGGCGGGCTGGATACATCCGTCATCCTCAAATGGCTGCAGGAAGTCTATGACTGCGAGGTGGTGACCTTTACCGCCGATCTCGGTCAGGGCGAGGAAGTCGAGCCCGCGCGCGAAAAGGCCAAGGCCGCGGGGGTGAAGGAAATCTTCATCGACGACCTGCGCGAGGAATTCGTCCGCGATTTCGTCTTTCCGATGTTCCGCGCCAACGCGCTGTATGAAGGCATTTATCTTCTCGGCACGTCGATTGCCCGGCCGCTGATTTCCAAGCGCCAGATCGAAATTGCCCGCCAGGTCGGCGCCGATGCGGTCAGCCACGGGGCAACCGGCAAGGGCAATGACCAGATCCGGTTCGAGCTTGGCTATTATGCGCTGGAGCCCGATATTAAGGTGATCGCGCCGTGGCGTGAATGGGATCTCGATTCCCGTACCAAGCTGATGGAGTTCGCCCGCGAACACCAGATTCCGATCTCGCGCGACAAGATCGACGAGCCGCCCTATTCGACGGATGCCAATCTGCTGCATATTTCCTATGAAGGAAAAGCGCTGGAAGACCCTTGGGTCGAGGCGGATGATGCGATGTATACGCGCTCGGTGTCGCCCGAAATGGCCCCCGATACGCCGACCTATGTCGAGATCGATTTCGACCAGGGCGATGCGGTGGCGGTCGATGGTGTTGAAATGTCACCTGCGACGCTGCTGACGAAGCTCAACGAGCTCGGCGGTGCCAACGGTATCGGGCGGATCGATATTGTCGAGAACCGCTATGTCGGTATGAAATCCCGCGGCGTCTATGAAACGCCGGGTGGCACGATCCTGATCGCGGCCCATCGCGGGATCGAATCCCTCACCCTCGACCGGGGCGCAGCGCATTTGAAGGACGAGTTGATGCCGCGTTATGCGGAACTGGTCTATAACGGATTCTGGTTTTCTCCTGAACGTGAAATGCTTCAGGCGGCGGTCGATGAAAGCCAGAAATACGTTTCCGGCAAGGTCCGCCTCAAACTGTTCAAGGGATCGGTCAGTGTGGTCGGGCGCAAATCGCCGGTCAGTCTCTATTCCGAACAGCACGTCACGTTCGAGGCTGATACAGTCTATGATCAGCGCGATGCCGAAGGGTTCATCAAGCTGAACGCCCTGCGTCTGCGCCTGATGAACGCCCGCAAGGGATGACGGGAGGGGGTTCTGCCCCACCATCGCAGTTCCTTCGCAGTGCATTCTGGGCGATCCTGACGGCGATCAGCTTTGCCTTCATGATGACCAGCGTGCGCTATATGGACGGCAAGTTCGATGCTTTTCAGATCGTCCTGTTCCGGGCGCTGATCGGTATCCTGCTGGTGATCCCGCTGGTCACAAAATCCGGGTTCGGAACGCTGAAGACGGACAAGATGCCGATGCACGTGGTGCGGACGCTGTTCGCGCTGTTCGCCATGGCGACGCTGTATTACGCGCTTGCTGAAATTCCGGTGGCGCAGGCAATCGCCCTGACGTTTCTGATCCCATTGTTTACCACCATTGCCGCCGGTCTCGTGCTGCGGGAATCCGTCGGAATTCACCGGTGGGGGGCGACCCTGGTCGGATTCGCCGGAGCGATGGTGATCATCCGGCCGGGCGTGATTGATATAGATCTGCCGATCATGCTGGTGGTCCTGTCATCGGCGCTTTACGCCGGTGCGTGGTCCAGCGTCAAAATCCTGACCCGCACCGATTCCCCTGCCGTGACCGTGTTCTGGCTGAACGTGCTGATGTTGCCGCTGACGGCAATCCCGGCGGCATTCCTGTGGGTAGCGCCGGACTGGTCTGATGCCTTGCCGTTGATGGTGATGGCGTTGTCGGGCTGGTCCGCCCATTTCTGCCAGGCCCGGGCCTTTGAACATTCCGATGCCAGCGCCGTGATGCCGTTTGATTTCCTGCGCCTGCCGCTGGGCGCCCTGTTCGGCTTTGTACTGTTCGCGGAATTTATCGATATCTGGACCTGGTCCGGCGCGGTCATCATCTTTGTTGCCGGATATTACATCACTCTGCGGGAAGCCAGGCGCAGTCGTGGTTCGAAACCGTCAGGGCAGATAAAAAGCTGATGGGGTCAAACCGGAACTGCCGGGATCAAACCGGGAAAAGATTCATCCCGAAGACGTTCTCGTGCAGGTACAGAAACGTGATGTAGAGAACGGTGGCGAGCGCGATGCGCCACCAGCCGACATCGCTCATCACCAGCGTTCTGCGGCCCTGCAGGATTGCCTTGAACGGGGTTCTGCCGGTTCCCGCTTCGAAGGCCCGCCAGGCGTCGTCAGCATTGGCGCGTCGCCGGTTGTCGATATGGACCATGCCGAAGGTCGCCAGCACCCAGAAGCCGCCGAAAAACAGGATGGCGGCGATATCACCGCGCACGAACAGATGGGCGCCCGACCAGAGCGAGAACGCGGCCAGCATCGGATGGCGGACAATCGCGTAGATACCTTTGCCGGGGGCGACTTCGTGATGAAGCGCATCCATACCGACCAGCGTCGGGTTTTTTGTCGTGATGCTGCACAGGAAAAAGAAGACCGCAAAATACATCAGGATCAGGATGACCGGCGGGCCGAACAGGTAGACATCCCAGACGCGATGATAGGGCGCTGCGTTATAGGCGTTGATCATCTAATAGAGTGCGGCAATCATCAGGACTGAATAGATCGCCCGGAATGGTGCTTCGCCGATTGCTTTGACGATCGGTCCGCGGATCGATGCGGACGACAAAAAGAAATGCCCGGCGGTGAAGGCGAATGAAGCGAGCAGCAGGGGGAAATAATCGGCATACATGTCGGCGGCATCATGCTTTTTTTATCGACGGGTGCCGCACTATACCGCGTTATCAGATATCGGGAACGTCAATTCCGTTCTGAATACAGGCGGCGACCAGCGTATTGCGCAGCAGGCAGGCGATGGTCATCGGCCCGACGCCGCCGGGTACCGGCGTTATGGCGCCGGCAATTTTTACCGCGTCGTCGAACGCGACGTCGCCGACCAGGCGCATCTTGCCTTCTTCGGCGGCGGGTACACGGTTGATGCCGACATCGATGACGGTTGCCCCCGGCTTGATCCAGTCGCCCTTTATCATCTGCGGACGCCCCACGGCGGCGACCAGAATATCGGCCTCGCGGCAGACGGCAGGCAGGTCGGCGGTGTGCGAATGGGCGATGGTCACCGTGCAGTTGGCCGATAGCAGAAGCTGCGCCATCGGCTTGCCGACGATATTGGACCGGCCGACGATGACCGCGTTCAGCCCCGTCAGGTCGCCAAGCCTGTCTTTTAGCATCATCAGGCAGCCAAGCGGTGTGCACGGCACCATGCCGCCGCGCCCGGTGGCGAGAAGGCCCACATTACGCAGGTGGAATCCGTCGACATCCTTCGCCGGGTCGATGGCGTCGATCACGGCGTGCGGATCGATCTGGTCGGGCAGGGGAAGCTGTACGAGAATGCCGTTTACGGCGGGGTCTTTGTTAAGCTTGTCGATTTCGGCGAGCAGGTCTGTTTGCGACGTGTCGACGGGCAGGGTCTCGCCCAGCGAGTTCATGCCGGCCTCAACCGTCTGCTTGTTCTTGTTGCGCACATAGACCTGGCTTGCCGGATCTTCGCCGACCAGCACCGCGGCAAGGCCCGGCACGATCCCGTGGGCGGCTTTAAGTTCCGCCGTTTCTTCCGTTACACGGGCGCGCAGTCCTGCAGCAAAGCCCTTGCCGTCGATAAGTTTTTCAGCAATTTCTGCGTCAGACATTTCCCGTACTTTCTTTTACCGGGTCTGTATCCGGCGATCTTCCGAACCCGGCGGTCAAAGGCCTTATCTAGCGGGCGACGTCAAAAATAAGATCGCGGATGAAATACAGCAGCAGGATCAGCACGACGGGTGACAGGTCGAGCCCGCCCATATTGGGCAGCAGACGCCGGATGGGGCGGAGAGCCGGTTCCGTCAGCTTGTAGAGCGCATCCACGATCATATAGACGACGCGGTTGGATGTGTTGATCACGTTGAAATTGATCAGCCAGCTTGCGATCACTGAGAAAAAGAGGATCCAGATGTATAGAGAGACAACGTTGTCTATCAGATTCAGGACGGCGGTCATGGCGAATTCCGTGGTTTCTGGGGCTTCTGAACGATGCGAAGCGGTCGCGGGAGCCTAGCGATGCCGCGATTCGGACGCAAGCGTAGAGCGTGTCTTCAAAACGTTTCCAAACCCTTTCTGACTGCTTGACAGACAGGGGTGCCGAAACCATTATCCGCCCCGCTCGGCCCCCGATGATTCGTTCCCGTGGGTCGACACGGTGGGGCCGTAGCTCAGCTGGGAGAGCGCAGCGTTCGCAACGCTGAGGTCGGGAGTTCGATCCTCCTCGGCTCCACCAAATTTCCTTTAGACATGCAAAATCATTCGCCGGAGAGAGGGTGCTTCGGCGGCATGTAATAAATCGTTTTTCCTTTTATCGCCTTGGTGAATTTTCGTTGGGGGAAAGTCGCAAAAGGCGGACATCGCACCGTCTGAATTTAACCCGATAGCAGACGTGATTTCCGGGCTCCGTCATTTCCGCTTCTGACCGGGAGAGGATATTCACGCTCCATTGTGAACTGGCAGTTTCTAAAATGGTCGCGCGTGTAAGATATAACGATCTCAAATCCGTCGGCGTCTCTTGCCATCATAGGTGAATACCTTTGCTTTCATCGGATTTCCGATTTCACCTCACCAAAATCGAGATCCAGCTCCTTCTCTGCAAGGGCAGATGAAAAAGGCCCCGCCGGAGCGGGGCCTTGATCTTACGCTTTTGCTGAGTTGGGAGAGGCCAGCTTACATCATACCGCCCATACCGCCCATGCCGCCCATGTCGGGCATGCCGCCCATGCCGCCATCTTTGGAGGGCTTTTCCGCGACCATGACTTCGGTGGTAATCAGGAGGCCAGCAACGGACGCCGCATCCTGAAGCGCGATACGTACCACCTTGACCGGATCGATGACACCGGCCTTGACCAGGTCTTCGAACTTATCGGTCTGGGCATTGTAGCCGAAGGTCATGCTTTTCCCTTCTAGCAGCTTGCCGACAACGATTGAGCCTTCGACACCCGCATTTTCGGCGATCTGACGGGTGGGTTCCTGTATCGCGCGACGCACGATACCGACACCGACACGCTGGTCGTCATTGGCTGGCACGACCTTCTCAAGCGCCTTCGTGGCGTAGAGAAGCGCGGTTCCGCCACCGGGGACGATGCCTTCTTCAACCGCAGCGCGGGTAGCGTTCATCGCATCTTCGACACGATCGCGCTTTTCCTTCACTTCGATTTCGGTCGCACCGCCGACCCGGATAATTGCAACACCGCCGGCGAGCTTCGCCAGACGTTCCTGCAGCTTCTCACGGTCGTAATCCGAGCTGGTCTCATCGATCTGAGCGCGGATCTGGTTGCAACGGCCCTGGATGTCGGCCTTCTTGCCGGCGCCGTTCACGATCGTGGTTTCTTCCTTGGTGATCGTGATTTTCTTGGCGGTGCCGAGCATGTCGAGCGTGACGTTTTCGAGCTTGATGCCGAGATCTTCCGAAACAACCTGGCCACCGGTCAGGATTGCGATGTCTTCCAGCATTGCCTTGCGACGATCACCGAAGCCCGGCGCCTTCACGGCGGCGATCTTCAGGCCGCCACGAAGCTTGTTGACCACAAGTGTCGCCAGTACGTCGCCTTCAACGTCTTCCGCGAGAATCAGCAGTGGACGGCCGGACTGCGCGACCGCTTCGAGCAGCGGCAGCATGGACTGCAGACCGGAAACCTTCTTTTCGTGCAGAAGGATGTACGGCTCTTCAAGTTCAACAAACATCTTCTCGGCATTTGTCACGAAATACGGCGAAATGTAGCCACGATCGAACTGCATGCCTTCGACGACTTCCAGTTCCGATGTAAGCGACTTGGCTTCCTCGACCGTGATGACGCCTTCTTTGCCGACTTTCTGCATGGCTTCGGAAATCATCGTACCGACTTCCAAATCACCATTGGCGGAGATCGTGCCGACCTGGCCGATTTCCTCCTCCGACTTGACCTTATTGGCGCGTGCCACAAGGTCGGCGACCACGGCTTCGACTGCCATGTCGATCCCGCGCTTGAGGTCCATCGGGTTCATACCGGCGGCAACGGCCTTGCAGCCCTCGCGTACGATGGACTGGGCCAGAACGGTCGCTGTCGTCGTGCCGTCACCGGCTTCGTCGTTGGTTTTCGACGCAACTTCACGGACCATCTGGGCGCCCATGTTTTCGAATCTGTCTTCAAGCTCGATTTCCTTGGCAACCGTGACACCGTCTTTGGTGATGCGGGGTGCACCGTAGGACTTATTGAGAATAACATTGCGGCCCTTGGGGCCAAGCGTGACTTTTACGGCATTGGCGAGGATATCGATGCCGTCGAGCATCTTGTTCCGCGCCTCGGTACCGAATTTTAATTCCTTAGACATTCATATAATCCTTGCTGTATCAGGCGGCCTTGCGGGCGTTTTTCTTGCCCGTGGCCTCCATGATTCCCATGATGTCGGCTTCTTTCATGATCAACAGTTCTTCGCCGTCGATCTTGATTTCGGTGCCCGACCATTTTCCGAATAACACGCGATCACCGACTTTGACGTCGAGGGGAACGCGCACGCCCTTTTCATTCAGGGCTCCCATCCCTATCGCCAGGATTTCGCCTTCCATCGGCTTTTCCTGTGCAGAATCCGGGATGATGATGCCGCCGGAAGTCAGGTTCTCTTCTTCGACGCGCCGAAGCAGTACTCGATCGTGCAGCGGACGGAACTTCATGGCTCTATGTCCTTGATGATAAAAATTTTAAAAAATGTAGGAAAGATGCGTCCGGTTAGCACTCTCAGACAGGGAGTGCTAACCGGTAAATTGTATATGGTAAGAGCACGGGTGCATTGCAATGGGCGCGTGATGCCCGGGATCAAATATAATTTGCCAAGCGCGCCTTGTGCCGTGTTCGCATATATCGAACCGTTGCGATCACATTCCATCTGACGCGGTTCTGGCCCAACCGGACCACCCACGACCTCGTGGCCAACGGTAAGTACGCCTTACCTATGGCGGGCGGCGAGTGCTAGCGTCCGGATGATATGTATTCGCGCATCGCGTTCGCCTCGGCCTGTACTTCGTCGAGGCGCAGTTTGTTGATGTCGCGGATGCTGACAATGCCGGCCAACACGTTTTCATCAGTGACAGGTACGTGCCGGATGTTGTGCTGGTCCATGATAGCCATCACACCAGCCACGGGATCGTCAGCGGTACAGGTAATAACATCTTTGGTCATGAGCTCTCTTACCATGTGATCCAGCACGCTCGGCCCGTGTTGTAGCAGGCCTCTTACGATGTCGCGCTCGGATATGATGCCGTCGATGGTCAGTCCATTCGCACTCACCACCAAGGCACCAACATCCTCGGATTCGAGTGTCGCAATCACATCGGCGACTTTGGCGTCAGGGGCGACAACTGAAGCATGGGTGCCCTTTTGGTTTAATATTTTTTCGACGGTCATTTATGGACTTTCATTTTTGGTCAGTTCGACCGCGGGATTGCCCACGGGATTGCCCACGGGATTGCCCACGGGATTGGACGCCTATTCGGGTTTTTCATTAGGGCTGTTGCAAGGCTAACCGTTTGGATGAGGTAGTGATTGCGGCCTTGTCGCGCTTCAGGGCTGCATCCAAAACCTGAGGATTGATGCTCAGCGTTTGCATGATTCCCGCTTGCCCCGGTCTCATGGGCAGGTGGATCACCGCCATAATCTTTCGATAGGCGAGAAACGACAGGCCTTCGAGAAGTTCCTCGTCGATTTCTACATCGTAGTTGCCCGCCGGCAGAATCTCGCTGGGATCGTCGAGAGTGAAGGGTGACCCAAAAGACACAGTGGATCTTATTGTGCGTACGGTCATTGGATGCCTCCGATCAGCGGCCTCTGCGACCGCAGGGAAATGCAGAGTAGGTTCGTGCCCTTCGTTCGACTCCCAGGACTTCTGTGCAGGCGCGGACCGATCCGGCTTCTTGGCGCGCCGGGCCCCGGCGCCTGGATGGGTATTCGGCTTATTCTCCAAGTTGTTAGCACTCGAAGCGGTTTGTGAGCGTACC
>CAJQLI010000075.1 GCA_905479125.1 uncultured Alphaproteobacteria bacterium
TGGGCGTTGCCCTGGTACAACATCTTCTGCACGCCGGCCGCCCCGCTACTCCGCGGCCTGGGCGGCTGCCTGCGCTTCGGCGCGCAGCAGCCGGTTGATCTTCAACCGGAACAACCCGGCCGAGGCGTCGAGATCAAGGCCGATTTTTACCCGGTCGGCATGGCGGTCTTCTTCCGCCTGCACGGCCTGCAAAATCTCTTTGTCCTCCGCGAACGCAATGCGGAACTGGTCGCTGATCCCGTCGCCGACGGAAACGTCATCGGGCAGGAAATTCCGCACGTGTAGCCAGCGGTCAATCGTGCGTGTTTCGGTTATCGGTGTCATGAAGTGGCAGGAATAGACCTGAAGGCGGCCGTCGCCACCACTTTGATAACTGCCGGTACCCGTCGCCGTTGCGCCGAAATCGATGATCGAGACCGAGGGCGTATACATCAGGTATCGCTGCCACATATCGACCTTGCCGTCGTAAGTGCCAAAGGCCTCGACGAAACCGGTCGGCGAGGAATCATCGGTAAACCTTTCGGTCAGCACACCCCAGGGCGCGTCTTCAAAAGTCACCGGCGCATTGATCCCGTCGGGATTTCCGAGGGTCGACGGGTGCACGTAATTGACGTGGGTCGGGTCGCACAGATTGTCGCAGAGCAGCAGATAATTCGCCTCCACCTCCAGCGCATCGCCGAACCCGACGCCCCAGCCATCCTGATGATATTCGGGCAGGTCATATATGTCGGCCGTGTCGGCAAGCGCGGGGTCGCCCATCCAGATCCAGACCATCCCCATGTTTTCATGGACCGGGTACGAGCGGATCCGGCAGTTCGCCGGTGGCGCGTCCTGCGTGGGCGCATCGACACAGACGCCGTCACCATCGAATGTCAGACCGTGATAGCCGCATTGCAGTTCATTGCCCTGCACGCGGCCCTGCGACAGAGGCAGGAACCGGTGGGGGCAGATGTTTTCCGCCGCGCGGACCTTGCCGTCTTCGCCGCGCCACAGGACGACATTCTCACTCAGGATCGTTTCGGCCTGCGGTTCGGTCGTCAGGTCATGCGCCCAACTTGCGACATACCAGGCGTTACGGACAAAGGTCATTGCACGGCCCCTTATATTTTTCGAACGATTATTTGTTCGTGTACATACAATTATGCGGACCGGCGCCGGAACTTGTCAAGCGAACCGGGGTCAAGCAAACAGGGGCGACATCTCCGGCACCGGGCGCGGTGTCAGCAGCAGGCTGGACTGGTCGACCAATAGTGGCGTAATCGCCGATATAAAGGCCTGCCAGTCAGCATGTGCCTCAAGCGCGGCGACCCGTGCCTCGCGCTCGGCCGTGTTCTCGAACCACCACCACAGCGTAATGTTGTGCAGCGGTCCGGTCATCGACATGAACGCGCCGATCGTGCGGCCGTCCATGGTTTGCAGCGCCTTGATGCCATGGGCATTGCACGCCTCGACAAAGGCGGGAATGCCGCCGGGGCGCAGCTGAAACGCGCGCTCCTCGATCACCTTGTCCGCGTCGAGCTTGCCGAGTTTCGCGCCGGTTTCCGGCAGCCAGTCATTGCCGCCCGCCCACATCGGATTCAGCGCATCGACCGGCAACAATTCGCAAAAACCGTTCACCTGGCGGCGGACAATCTTCCGGGTATTGACGAAATAGGGGGTGAGTTCCGGCACCGCATACAGGCCGCGCAGACGCGTGTTCCAGTCATCGAAACTGTCATAACGGTAGAAATGCACGACCTGATCGGTGGTGCCTGTGCGGGTTGAGAAATACCCCACCAGGCGGTCCATGTAACTTTTGACCAGGTCGAAGCCGCGGTCGGTCTGCGCCTTGTCGAAAGCGGGTACGTGACCGGGTTCCATCGTGTATGCGCGTCGTTCGAAGATCATTATTCGGCAGCCTGTTTGTTGGGGATAAAATGCGGCATCACTTCCTCGACGAATCCGTCGAGGGCCATGCGGGACTGTTCATAGGTCAGCGAGCCAAAGGCGAACCGGCAGACGAAATAGTTGGTGGCGGATGTTTCAAGGTAACGCTCGATCTCGGCCCGGACGGTCGCCGGCGATCCGAATATCAGCAGATCCTTCGCCACCGTTTCGTCGAAATCCTCGGTATAGGCGGCCACCACCGGGCTATCGCCGTGCTGCTTCCACAACGCGACGAAATGCTCGTACCAGGCAGGATAGGCTTCGCGCATGATCCGTTCGGCTTCTTCATCGGTTTCGGCGATGACCGTATGCCGGCATATGGCGATCTTCGGCATTGTCGCTTCGTCACCGGTATAGGCATCGCGATATCGCTGCATCAGTTCGGTCGAACGGACAAGCGGCGAATTGGTCAGCGCGTTGATGCCGCGCGCACCGGCATTCGCGGCACCTTCCGGCGTGCCGACACCGATCCAGAGCGGCGGATGCGGTTTTTGGATGGGATGAATATTGATCGGCACATCGTCAAAATCGAAATGCTTGCCGTGCCAGTTCAGCCGCTCGGTCGCCGGATCCATGGCCATGAGCGTGATGTCGAGAATTTCCTCGTAGATCGCGCGTGCATCCGCCGCGTCGACCCCGAAATAGCCGAGCTCATACGGCGTGATCCCC
>CAJQLI010000076.1 GCA_905479125.1 uncultured Alphaproteobacteria bacterium
CTCATTGAAATGAGTTTAGTGGGATTTGAGTGTGTGGGTAGAGGAATCAGACCCCACCCCCTAAAACTCACAACCAAATCCTAACCTACAACTGCACTAGGTTCCCTGCGTGAAATATCGCCCCCTACCCAAGAACTAGAAGGGTTTTGCTGACTTAACTGGGAAAAAAATACGGGTGGTGGATCAGACAGACCCCGTATGACCCTAAACACCCCATAGAACGACCATAGAGGGGTCAGGGATGCATCCCTTGGATAATCTGGTGGGATTTGCATCAGGGTATCAGTTAATGAATATAAACGGGGTCTGTGTGGGCAGTTAAATGGACATTCAATTTTCTAATAAACAAGCAATTACAGCATGTTAGAATCACATTTCAGAATGCACATAACATACACATATTGATTTTATAGTACTTAACATGTTGGTATTAATAGACTTTCTATTAGACTACTTTCCTCCGAAGGCAGAGGTCAGAGGTTCGAATCCTCTCGGGTGCACCATTTTCCTATCCAGACACTCCGTAATATTTCAGCGGGCCGGATGAAACCGCTCGTTACACCTCACCCCACCCAACCGATGATCATATCGGCCAGGTCGTCGGAGTTGTCTTCCATCATCAGCATATGCCCATTGCCGGTGGTGCCGCGGTCGGGCAGCCACCAGAATTCGGCCTGCGCACCGGCATCAATCAGCCAGTCGACAACGGCGCTATCGATATCTTTCGGATGATCGGTGTCCAGTTCACCGGTAAATACCAGTACTTTCAGCCCGTCGAAAGCCGACAGGTTTTCGATTTTCAACTGACTCCCGCCGATATTCTGGCGCTCCATAAGCAGGCGTGGCGGGACGCCGGCGACCTGGCCGGCATACATCTCCAGTGCGTCCTCGGGAAACCGGGTCGATTTGCCGATCAGCTTGTGGCGCACAAACTCGATACCGCCCGCATAGACCCGGTCGCGCGACAGACGCCGCGTCATCCCGAAGGATTCGACCACGACTTCATCATCGGTCTCCTCGATGACGTTTGCTTCCGGCTGGATATTGCCGGGCGGGCCGGGTGCGACGGCAACCACCCGCTCGATCAGCGACCGGTTCTGTTCGACCAGTTTCCAGCCCAGCGCGCCGGACATCGAATGGGTCATGAGAACGACCCTGCCGTTAGGGGAGGCTGCCGCAGCTTCGGCGATGACGGCCCCCAGCGCGGCACAGACGCGTTCCCCCGTCAGGTCGGCAAAAGGGACATCGCCGCTCCGCCCGCAGCCCGGCCAGTCGGGCAGCCAGACCGGGTAACCAGCATCGGCAAACCGGTAAGCCCAGCCAGGCCGGTTATCGGCCGTCAGCAGGTAACAGGCGCCGCTATGGCCACCGCCATGGATCATGACGACCGGCAGTTTTCCGCGCGCCGGGTCCGGCAGCAGGCGATCTGCATAGACGGTCATGCCGTCGTGATGGATAAAACGCGCCCCATGGTTCGCTCCGGGGTTTAATGGCGGCATTTTGTTTTCTCCATGAGTTTCTGCACCCTGATCCTGCACCATTGTGCAACGATAAAGAAATACTAGACCTGCCAGACCACCAATAGTATCAATCGAGATATTGTTTACCGGTTACCAAATTCGCCGACAGAGCGGAATGGTTGAACAGGGGGAACGTTTGGAAACGGAACACGACGTCGTCGAATTCGAAGGCGGCGAGAAAATACTCGACCGCTCGGTAAAAGCCATGGCGATTCTCGCCGGGCTCTCGCTTATGTGGCTGATGTGCCTGGTCTGCTATGCAGTCTTCATGCGCCGGGTCATGAACGCCCCGCCGCTCGGTGGCACCGATCTCGCCTCTGTCAGCCTTGTTCCCGTGGTTTTCCTGGGCTTTGCCTATTGCGGTTGGACCGGCGGGCATATCGCGGTCGACCTGATATCGAGCCTAAAAAAGCCCAATGTGACACGCTGGACCGATGTGGTGGTCCGCCTGCTTTCAGCCGGGCTGCTGGGCATCCTGACCTGGCGCAGTATCATCCTGCTCGCAGATGCAATCGAAATCGGCGAAGCGACCGAGCTGATCGAGATCCCCCATGCCCCGTTTATCGGGATCATGATCGTCGGCACTGGCGTCTTTACCCTGACATTCCTGTTGATGGCCTGGCGCGCGTGGCGCGGCGAGCCTGATGCACCCTCCCCCTGAGCCCAAGTAGCGAGTTGAAATAATGGATCCTACCTGGACCGGTATCATTGGGCTTCTCGTCCTTTTCGTCCTTCTTGGCATGCGGATGCCCGTCGCCATCGTCATGATGCTCGTCGGCTTTTTCGGGATTGCCTATCTGAACAGCTGGGATGCCGCGCTATCCACCCTGGCCGACGAAGCCTGGGTGATTACCTCGAACTACGAGTTTATCGTCATTCCGCTCTTTATCCTGATGGGTAACTTTGCGTCGATTTCCGGCATGAGCCGCGATCTGTACGGCGCCGCCTATTCCTGGTTCGGTCACTGGCGTGGCGGGCTTGCATCGGCAACGATCGCCGCGTGTGCAGGGTTTGCCGCCCTTTCGGGATCGTCCGTCGCCTCGGCCGTTACCATGGGCCGCGTCGCCCTGCCGGAGATGAAACGCTACAAATATTCGGACCGGCTGGCGACCGGCGCGATTGCCGCCGGCGGCACGCTGGGCATCCTGATCCCGCCCAGTACCGGGTTTATTATCTACGCCATCCTTGTCGAAGAATCGATCGGCCGGCTGTTCCTGGCCGGTGTCCTGCCGGGGCTGTTGCTGACGGTCCTGTTCATGATCTCGATTGCGATCGTCACCAAGATCAACCCGAAACTGGGCCCGCCCGGCGAAAAATCCACCATGGCCCAGCGCGGCCAGTCACTGGTCCAGGCCGGACCGATGCTGCTTATCGTGCTGATCACAATCGGCGGCATCTATGGCGGGGTTTTCACCCCGACCGAGGCCGCCGCGGTGGGCGCGATGCTCGCCTTCCTGCTTGCCCTGTTCCGGCGGCGGGTGAACCAGAAATCAACGTCACGCGTGCTGCTGCAGACGATCCGGACGACCTGTCTCGCCTTCTTCATCCTGATCGGTGCGCATATTTTCAATCCGTTTATGGCGCTGACAGACATCCCGTCGGACCTGGCGAGTTTGCTGCTCGATGCGAACCTGCCGCGTACCGCGATCATGCTGATTATCATGCTCGCCTATATCGTCCTCGGCACGTTCCTTGAAGGTTTCGCGATGCTGGTGCTGACGTTGCCTATCATTCATCCACTGATCGTGGAGCTTGGCTACGATCCGATCTGGTTCGGTGTTGTCATCGTGATCGTGATCGAAATGGGGCTTATCAGCCCGCCAGTCGGCGTGAACGTCTTTGTCGTTAAAGGAATCGCGGAGGATGTCCCGCTAAGGGAGATATTTGCGGGGATAATACCATTCTGGATAGCCATGGCGGTCTGCCTGGTTATCCTGCTGGCATTCCCCGAAATCGCCCTGTTCCTGCCGGATACGATGATCCAATCGTTCGATTAGTGCAGATCAGAAGGGGGTTCACATACCCGCAAATTTGTTGACGCGTAAACATTCGGCACTCACACTGATGTCAAGATCCGGGCCAGTCGGTCCGGTTGCTAAACCGCAAAAATCGGCCGGAAAGGCCGATGGGAGGAACTTCAAATGAAACGACTTACATCGTCCATCGCAACCGCAGCAGCAATCGCCGTTATGGTGCCGCTCGCCGCCTCGGCTGCAGACATTAAAATCGCGTCCTTTCCGGGACCGAAGCATCCGATCAATGCTCACCTGTTCGACCCGTGGGTCAACACGGTAAATGGTATGAACAAAGGCCTGACGGCAAAACTCTATGTCGCCGGTAAACTGGGCAAAGGCCCGGCAAAGCAGTTCAAGCGCGCCATTGACGGCGTGGCCGACGTTTCCTTCGGTCTGCAGGGCTATACATCCAAGCAGTTCCGCGCGACGACGCTGGTGGAGCTTGCCAACGTGATGAGCAACGCCGTGGACGGCACCAAACGTCTTCAGGCCGCTTATGCGCAGTCGGAAGCCGTTCGCAAGGAATACGACAAGGTACACGTGCTCGGCATCTGGACGATTGACGTTCCGATCATTATGACCAAAAACAAGCCGATCAAATCCATTGCGGATCTGAAGGGCCTGAAACTGCGCACACCGTCGCAGATGTCGGCAAAATCGATTGAAGCCCTTGGCGCGGTACCGGTCCCGATGCCGATCACAAAGCTTTACAATGCACTGGCACGTGGCACGGTCGACGGTGTCCTGGTATCGCCGACGGTTCTGCACTCCTTCAAGATCAAGGAAGTGACGCGCTACTTCGCCTCGGGCATTCCGTTCGGTTCTTCACCGATGTTCATTGTGATGAACAAGAAGACCTGGAACGGCCTTTCGCCTGCGCACAAGGATATCATCAACAAAACCACTGGCGCCCAGATGGGGATGACCGGCGGCAAGATTTACGATTCGGAGCATGAAAAAGGCATGGCTTTCCTCGCTGGTTCGAAAGCACATAACCTTATCCGCCTCCCCGATGCCGAAGTCCGCAAGGCCGGTGGTATGCTGAGCAAACTGGAATCCCAGGTTATTCAGCAGTGGGAAAAACAGGGCGTGCCCGCGACGGAAATTCTGAAAATCATGCGCGCTGCCGGCGCCTGACATTCGTCGCCTAAAGGTCTATTCTACCGGAGCCCCGCAGCGTTCATCGTTGCGGGGCTTTCACTTGTCCGAGGACATGTGAAAGAACAGCGCTAAAGATTTGATCAAAGACAGGGATACAACCGATGCTTTACATGATTCACGGGGTTGATGGACCCGATGCTGACCGCATTCGCGCCGAAAATCGCGAGACCCATTTCGCCTATCTGGCGGCGAACGAGGATATCCTGATCCTGGGCGGCGCAACCCTGGCCGATGAATCGGATGCCCGTACCGGCAGCCTGCTGGTCATAAACGTCCCGTCCCGCGCAGATGCAGATGCCTTCGCCGCAGGCGAACCGTTTAACAAGGCAGGTCTGTTCAGTTCCTACACCGTATCGCGCATGCGGCGCGGCCAGTGGAATCCGGCTGCCGCTCCGGAGAGCGCCGAAGGAAACTGATGCAGGCGCGCCGACATATCGGCGCGCGAAGCGATCTATGAAGGTAGCGGGTTTAGCTCTCGAGCACGCCCGTCTGGACGAATTTCGACTGGATGATATCGCTGTCGAACGGCTGCATGATGTATTCGTTGGCGCCGGCAGCGATACCTTCCTGGATATGGGACATATCGTTCTCGGTCGTGCAGAACACCACGATCGGTTTTTTGCCCTCATCAGTGACGCGCAATGCCCGCAGATATTCGATACCGCTCATGACGGGCATATTCCAGTCGAGCAAAACAACGTCGGGCATGGATTGCATACTCATGTCGAGTGCCACCTGACCGTCTTCAGCCTCCGACACTGCAAATCCGAGTTCTTCGAGGATCTTGCGGGCAACCATTCTGACGACTTTGGAATCGTCCACAACGAGGCAAGTTTTCATAGTCTAGATCCGGCATTCTGGGTCAGTGCACCGAAATCCGGCACACCTATGGAACGCCTGCAATCTAGCGAAATTGTTCTAAATCTTTGTTAAAGCCGTCAGATAACCCTTCACCGGCTCGCCATACTCCATCCGGAGGGTATCGGTGCGGCCGATTATCTCTTTGAATCCAGCATTTTGGGCCGCCTTCCGGACATAAGCGGGTTTATGCGCATATCGCCCTGAACCGGTCAGCGAATAGCCCCTCTTGGACTGGGCTTCGACCGAAAAGACCATCAGCCCCCCGGTTTTCACCGTCTCGAATGCGGCCTCGAGCGATTCCGCCAAGTCACCGATATAGCAAAAGACGTCGGCGGCAACGATCAGATCGAAACGTCCGGGATTGGCCCGCATATATGAAGCAAGCTCCCCTTCATGGAGGTCATCATAAAGGTTGCGGGCCTTGGCCAGCTTCAGCATTTCAGGGGATAGGTCGACCCCGACAAGCGACGCTGCATACGCCTTGAAATCAATGCCGGACAGCCCGGTACCGCAACCCGCATCCAGGACTTCAAGGTTCGTGACCGACCCCGGGGACACCTGGCGGAACAGTGCGTGAAGCAGCTTCGGCGCGCGGTATTCAAGGTCTTCCAGGAGTTGCTTGTCGAAATCTTCGGCAAAATGGTCAAACGTTTCGCGCACGTAATCATCGCTTGCGCGTAATGGCTTCGGACCATCTCCCAGAGCGGCCACCATGTGACGGGATTCGTGATCGTCGGGGTATTTTTCGCTATAGGCCCGATACCATTTTAGCGCTTCCTTCAGGTCGCGATTGCCGTAATGCGCTTCCGCAAGACCCCAGATTGCATCATCGTAATCGGGGTCCATGTCGAGGATCTTGGTATAGCACCGTATCGCGACATCGAAGCGGCCATGTATCTGCGCCGTTTTGCCGACGCTATACGTGCTCTCTGTTTCGATATCGATGACGGCCTTCCGCGCGGCCGCGGCATCGCCGGATACCTGTCCGGCCTCAACGATATCCGCCAGCGCTTTCGCAGCTGCCAGGTGTTTAGGCTGGCTGGCCAGTATGTCGCGATACAACGCAGCAGCGGCCGTCACATTGCCCGCACCGGCAAGCACCGTCGCCCGGTCAAACCGTTCTGAATTATCATCCATGGGTAATCGTCAGGCTCGTTCCATCACAGGCATTTTAGCACAGGACGGAGAGGCCAGTCATTTGCAGGCCGGGGCGGTTATTATTTACCTTTGCCGCCTTTGCCGCCTTTGCCGCCAGTATTGCACCAGGGGTTCCCCTTGCTGGCAGCGCCGTTGCAGGACGGTTCAACCGCCTGCGCGGAGCGATCAAGGTGAAGGATCGTCGGCGCGACATAGGCCACTGCAACACCCAGTCCAAAACGCGACAGCGCTTTGCGGCGACTGGCC
>CAJQLI010000077.1 GCA_905479125.1 uncultured Alphaproteobacteria bacterium
ACGGCAGGTCATAGACGCTGCTTGGCGCATCAAAATCCCAATGAGGCCAGTCACTTGCGTAAAGAAGTTGGGTTTCTGCTTTTATTGCCTTGAACGTGCCTTCGAGCAGGTCCATGTTGGTCCGCTCCATCGGCTGGGTCGTGTAGTACATGTCGGTGATATACTCGCTCGGCAGCTTTTTCAGGCTCGGCGCTTCGGACGAGCGCATCAGGTATTCGTTGTCGAGGCGTTGCATCATGAACGGGACCCACGCGACCCCGCTTTCAGTCCAGATGACGTCGAGCTTGGGGAAGCGTTCGTTCAGGCCGTGCATCACCCAGTTGGTCAGATGCACCATGCTGCACAGCACGAACGAGATCGCGTGCATCGAGATAAACGTGTCCAGCTGCTTCAGGTATTCATCCGACCAGTTATTGCCGGCATGGAAGCACAGCGGTTTGCCCCGCTCTTCCAGCATCGCATAGAGCCGCATATAGCTGTCGTGATGCACCGATTTGTAGCGCACGGATGTCACCATGAAGCCAAGCACGTCCGGATGGTCGCCGAATTCCTCGACCATGCGCTCGCATTCCTTCGGCTCGCAGAACGGCAGGTAGAGCAGCGTCTTAAGACGCGGCTCGGCCGGGATGATGCGCTCCATCAGGAAACGGTTATAGGCAAACGATAGCTGCACCTCGACGCGCGGCTGCGGATGCATGCCCAGCTGAAGCAGGTTGCCGGGAAACAGGATCTGCCAGTCAATGCTCAGCGCATCCATCACCCGGCGCATCAGCGTGACGTCGCGGTGGACGCTGTCGTCGTCTATCGCCTCTTTAAGCGCCGTCTGATGCGGGATACGCCCGCCGACATCCTGATAGCGCAAGCCGCCGACCGCGTTGGACAACCCTGCCCCGGCGCCGGTCCGGTTCTGCATCTCTATCGCCGTCTGGCGCAGCACCGGGTCCTCTATGTACTGGACGACCTCTTTCCAGGAACTCAGTTCCGAATGATGCGCGTCCACATCGACAATCAGCCAGTCTTTGAAGCCGCGTTCCTCTGCATAGCGGCTGGCGCGGGCGAGAATTTCCCGCGTATCGGTCTCGATATCGATTTCCTTGCGGAGTTCCCGCGTATTATCGACGCCACTATCCATTGTTTTCCTCCTGCTTTTAACAATTAAAGCAGACTTGTCATGGGAACGTCACGGGAAATGCTCATGCATCGATGAATATTGCGCTTCGAATTTTCCCACTGAATCTTGCCCTCGAATATTTGTTTGTGTACAAATGATTATTCCAGACAAGGAGAACCCTAATGGCCACCGCAAAATCCACGAAGAAACCTGCTGCGAAATCCGCCGCCAAGGCACGTACCACCACGATTGACGCGACTTTTCTGCTTCCGCCGAAGGAAGAAATCCAGATCATGATCGAGGAATGGGTTGCCGAGGACGTCGGTATCCAGGACCTGACGACGAATATCATGATCCCGGCCAATGCGAAGGCCGACTTCCTGATGAATACCCGCCAGGATATCGTGATCGCCGGGATCGAGGTCGCCGCAGAGGTTTTCCGTCACATGGTCCCGGAAGCGAAGGTAAAGGTTCTCGTCAAGGACGGCACCGTTGCCAAGAAGGGCACGGCACTGATGCGCATTTCCGGCCCCGGCCGTGGCCTGCTGACTGCCGAGCGCACGTCGCTGAACATCCTGCAGTTCATGTGCGGTATCGCCACGCTGGTCAACGAATACGCTTCCAAGATCGCCCATACCGACGCGCAGCTTATCGACACACGGAAAACCGTTCCCGGCCTGCGTATGCTGTCGAAATATGCGGCCTGCATCGGCGGCTGCCGCCCCCATCGCCTCGGTTTGCATGACGGCGTGATGATCAAGGACAACCATATCGCCGTCCACGGCTCGATCACCAAGGCCCTGGTCCAGGCCCGCGCCCTGACCCCTGCCCTGACCAAGATCGAGGTCGAGTGCGACACCCTCAAGCAGGTCGGCGAAGCCGCCAAGGCCGGCGCCGACGTCATCATGTTCGACAACATGTCGGCCGCGATGATGAAAAAAGGTATCGCGCTGATCGCCGGTCGTGCCAAGACAGAGGCATCGGGCGGCATCAACATGGATACGATCGCGGAAAAGGCCGAATCCGGCGTCGATACGATCTCTGTCGGACGGATGACCCAATCGGCGCCTGCTGTCGATATCGGTCTCGACGTGTCGATTTCCAAATAGGCCTGAATCCCACCTAGATGCCGGGCACACTGTTCCTCGTCGTCGGCCCCAGCGGGGCGGGCAAAGACACATTGATGGACGGCGCCCGCGCGGCGCTCGCGGGCAACCAGGATATCCTGTTTGCCCGCCGTGCCATCACGCGCCCGCAGGATGCGGGTGGCGAAGACCATGAAGCCGTTACAGACGCTGAATTCGACACCCGCCATCAGGCAGGCGGGTTCATGCTCGACTGGCAGGCCCATGGGCTGAAATACGCCATCCCCGCAGCCTATGCCGACGATCTTGCTGCCGGCCGCCACGTGATCGCCAACGTCTCACGCGCCGTCATCGGCGAAGCGATCTCGCGCTATTCCCCTGCCATCGTGCTCGAAGTCACCGCATCGCCCGAAATCCTCGCCGGGCGCCTAGCCGGTCGCGGGCGCGAAACCGAAGATGAAATCCGCACCCGGCTCGCCCGACATGCGGCATCTATCCCCGAAGAAGCCGTCAAAACCACTATTTCCAACGACGGTACGGCCGAGGAAGGCATTGCCAGGTTCGTTGCCGCCTTGAAAGGCGAAGCACCTCATAGTGGCCTATTGCTCGCGCGTAAGATCGACGGTGGCACGCTTGATCATGCGGGCTATCGCGACGTCATCGGCGATATCGTGTCCGGCCGCTTCAGCGAACAGGAAATCGCTGATTTTCTCGTTGCCGTCACTGAAAACCTCTCTGACGACGAAACTGTCGACCTGGCCCGCGCCCGTGCCGATTATTCGACCGAAATCAACTGGGATGCAGACCTGGTCGTCGACAAGCACTCCATGGGCGGCATCCCGGGCAGCCGCATTTCGATGGTCGTCATCCCGATTGTCGCCGCCTACGGCCTGACCATTCCGAAAACATCGTCGCGCGCCATTACCTCCCCCGCCGGTACCGCCGATGCGAT